>CAYOCZ010000006.1:0-23032 GCA_964402475.1 uncultured bacterium
GTCCCGTACCTGGTTGCGTTGCTCAAAGACCGCGACGACAATGTCCGCCTGGAGGTCGTGAAGCTGCTCGGTTCGCTGCGAGCGCGCGAGGTGGCGTCCGAGGTTAACCACCTGCTTTCCGACGCGAACCAGGAGGTGCGGAGGCAGGCGGCGCTGGCGCTCGCCGCGCTTGGCGACGGAGCTCAAGTCGCCGCGCTGCGCGCCGCGTTGGCCAAGGAAGGATTCGAGGAAGTCCGCAAAGAAATGGAGAGCGCGATTCGGCGGTTGGAGAAGACGTGACGGATTCTAAGGACAAAGTCCTAAGGACAAAGGACAAAGCAACGAGGAAAGTGCAAATGACCAAGTCCGGACTCTGGACTTTCCACTTCGTCCTTTGTACTTCGTCCTTTGGACTTGCCCCGGGGTGTTGACATGCTGGGGTTCCTGAAGGGCATCGTCCCCTCCAAGAGCGACCGGGAGGTGAAGCGGCTCTGGCAGAGCGTCGCCCGGATTAATGAGGTCGCGGAGTCGTACCGGAAGCTGGCTGATTCGGAGCTGCCCAGGCAAACCGAGGAGTTCATCGCCCGGATCCGTGAGGGCGAAACGCTGGACGAGCTGATGCCGGAGGCGTTTGCCCTGGTGAAGGAGGCCTGTCGGCGTCTGGTCGGGAAGAAGTGGACCGTTACCGGGCTGGAGATGGCCTGGGACATGGTGCCGTTCGACGTGCAGCTCATCGGCGGGATGGTGCTGCACGAGGGGAAGGTCGCCGAGATGCGGACCGGTGAGGGCAAGACCCTCGTCGCGACGATGCCTTTGTACCTGAACGCGCTCACGAAGCAGGGGGCGCACCTGGTCACGGTGAACGACTATCTGGCCCTGCGTGACCGGGAGTGGATGGGGCCGGTGTATGAGTCGCTCGGCCTGACCGTCGGCTGCATCCAGCAGGGGATGGAGCCGGCCGAGCGGAAGCCGCACTATAACGCCGACATTACCTATGGCACGAACAATGAGTTCGGGTTCGACTATCTGCGCGACAACATGGTCGGCCGCTGGCAGGATAAGGTGCAGCGCGGCCACAATTACGCCATCGTGGACGAGGTGGACATCATTCTGGTCGATGAGGCGCGGACCCCGCTCATCATTTCCGGGCCGGTGGAGGCCGAGGACAAGGGTTTTGACCGGCTGACCCCGCAGGTGCGGCGGGTCTTTGGTCAGCAGAGTCTCTTGGCTAACCGGCTGGCCGCCGAGGGGCTGAAGCTGCTCGACGCGGACGACGAGGCGGAGGCGGGCGTGCGGTTCCTGACGGTCCGGCGCGGAGCTCCGAAGAACAAGAAGCTGCTCGAGGCCGAGCAACGGCAGGGCGTGAAGTCGCTCCTCGAGCGGACCGAGCTTACTTTCATCCGGGATAAGCGGTTCCCGGAGATTGATGAGAAGCTCTATTTCGTCATCGACGAGAAGGACCATTCGGTCGCCTTGACCGATCTGGGGCGGAAGGAGCTCGCGCCAGGGGACCCGGAGGCGTTCGTGCTGCCGGATCTGGGCGAGGAGCTGGCGCGGGTCGACCATTACACGAGCGTGACGCCGCAGGAGAAGCTGAAGGCGCGGGAGGAGGTCTACCAGCGCTACGCGCGGAAGAGCGAGCTGCTCCACAGTTTCCACGCGCTCTTGAAGGCGTTCTCGTTGTTCGAGCGGGACGTCGACTACGTGGTGCAGGAGGGCAAGGTCATTATCGTCGATGAGTTCACCGGCCGGCTGATGCCGGGCCGGCGGTATTCGGACGGCCTGCACTCGGCGCTCGAGGCCAAGGAGAACGTCAACGTCCAGGGCGACACCCAGACCTTCGCCACGATAACGCTGCAGAACTATTTCCGGATGTATGAGAAGCTGGCCGGCATGAGCGGCACGGCGGTGACGATCGCCGGCGAGCTCTTCGCCGTCTACAAGCGCGACGTCGTGGCGATACCGACGAACGAGCCGTGCCGGCGCATCGACTACCCGGACATCGTCTACAAGACGCGGGACCAGAAGCACGAGGCGGTCGTGGACGAAATCGCGACCTGGCACGAGCGCGGGCGGCCGATTCTCGTCGGCACCACGTCGGTCGACGTGTCCCAGGTGATTGCCGACATGCTCCGGCGCCGCCGGATAAACCACGTCGTGCTGAATGCCAAGTTCCACCAGCACGAGAGCGAAATCATCAAGGACGCGGGCCAGGCCGGCGCGGTCACGATCGCCACCAACATGGCCGGCCGGGGTACCGACATCAAACTCGGCGCGGGTGTCGTCAAGGGCGAGAGCTGCTACGTCGTGCAGGACACCGGGGGCAAGTGCCCCCATTGGGAGGAGGAGCCCGGGCGCTGCAACGAGGACGTGCCGTGCGGGCTTTACATCATCGGCACCGAGCGGCACGAGGCGCGGCGAATCGACAACCAGTTGCGCGGGCGCTCGGGCCGGCAGGGCGACCCCGGTTCGTCGCGGTTCTTCCTTTCGCTGGAGGACGACCTGATGCGGCTGTTCGGCTCGGAACGGGTGGCCAAGCTGATGGACCGGTTCGGCGCCAAGGACGACGAGCCGATTGAGCATCCGCTCGTCACCCGGGCGATCGAAGGCGCCCAGAAGCGGGTCGAGGAACGCAACCGGGAAATCCGGCGGCACCTGCTGGAGTACGACGACGTGATGAACCGGCAGCGGGAGGCGGTCTACGTGATCCGCGACGCGGCGCTGAAGGACGAGGAACTAGGAGCCAGGGACGAGGGACGAGGGACGATGGACGAGGGACCAGGGACCCCAGACCCCTCGCTCGCGCGGCTCCGGAGCGTTTACGACGACATGGCAAGGGGCCTCGTCGACGATTTCGTGAACAAGACAATCGTGGCCGGGAAGCGCGCCGACGAGTGGGACTGGGACGGGTTGCGGGGTGAGCTCTCGATGACTTTCCTCGCCGACCTCCGGCTGGAGGATGACTACCGGCTTCACGCGACCCCGGACGAGTTACGTCAAACCTTGACAGATATCGCTTCCCGCCGGTATGATGAGCGTCGAGAGGAGTTGGGCGACAGGCAGTTTGCCGGGCTCTGCCGGAGCGTGTTCCTGTACGCGATCGACAGCCGGTGGCGCGAGCACCTCTACGCCCTGGATACTCTGCGCGAGGGCATCAGCCTGAGCGCTTACGGTCAGAAGGACCCGCTGGTCGAATACAAGCGCGAGTCTTTCGATCTGTTCCAGGAGATGATGCGGGACCTGTACAAGGACGCGCTGACCATGCTGTTCCGCGCACAGGTGCGCGGTGTTGAGGAACGGCGGCAGCCGGCGAAGCGGCCGGTCCGCGCCTACAAGCCGGAATCGTCATCGGCGGCGCCTGCGGGAGCGCCGGCCGAACCGTCGAAGGCAGCTCAGGCCCGGCGTTCTACCGACAAGGTGGGGCGCAATGACCCCTGCCCGTGCGGGTCGGGCAAGAAGTACAAGCGGTGTTGTGGAAGCAACAAGCCGGAATGAAGGTCCGGCACGGCAATCGCAAACCCGGACTGCGGCCCTGATGCCGGGGTCGGGTCCGACAGAAGCTCACCTAAGGAGGAGCGATGGCACAAGGCAGCAAGAGCCGTATCATAATCTGGACGATCGTTGCTATACTGGTCGTGGTCGCGGTCGTGATGCTCGTAACCAAGCCGAAGACCGGCACCAGGCCGCCCGTGAACGCGGAACAGTTCGTGCGCCAGCATGAGAGCCGGTTTCAGAAGCTCGAAAACAGAGTCGCCGCGGCGCAGGCTGATTTCCCGGGAGCGCCGGCCGAGCAGTGGCAGAAGATAGATGACGAGATTGCCCGCGGCAGGCAGGTTATGGCCGGAATGCCCGGGCTGACCGAGCAGAAGGACCTGGTACCCAAGCGGGATTCGGTCCTGAAGGCCTACACCGCAGCCAAGAAGGTGCTCAAGGCAACTACTGAGTAAGGAAGACAAGGAGCCAGCCGGCGGGGAGTAGCACGCCATAGCCGGCAGGTCTGCAAAGTAGTTGGCAGGTCGGCCCCGGGAGATCTCGGGGCCGGCCTTGTCTTCGCTTCGCCGCAGCATCCGAAATGGAACCAGGTAGTGCACGGAGACGGCCGGGGTTCGGCACCGAACCTGGCCTTCGGCTGCACTCTGTCCTCGGTGACCCTTGCAGGTATGTCTGCATCGGCTTCGGGTCCCGCCCGGGAGCTTGACGGCGGTCGGGCAGGCGCTAGACTACTGGCCGCATGACAACAAACATCTGGAGGAACGAGTGAAGAGCAGGATTATGATCTGGAGCCTGGTCGGAATCGTCGCCATCATCGGCGTGATAGTAATCGCGACGGCGCCAAAGACGGCGCGGGGTCCCGAAGTGACGCTCGATATGGTCAAGAGCGAGGCGGCGAAGGCCGAAACCCAGCTTGACCGTCTCGTCGTCCGGCTCGACGCGCGGAGAAAGACAATGGCACGGGCCGCCGCTACGAACGAGTTTGATGAGGCCGACCGGCTGCTGGCGGAGGCGCGGGAGAAACTCGGTCAGGCGCGACAGGCGACCGACGTCAAGCAGGCCCGGCAGTTGTTGATTGAGGGCCGACAGGCACTACGCAAGGCGCGCCGTGCGGTTACGCTGGCAACCAAGCCGGCGCGGAGACCGTCGGGTCTGTGACCGCTAACGGCCGTCCGCCAGCGGCTAACGGCTAGTAGTAGATGTAGCGCAGGCGGGGGAACCCGAATCCGCCGAACAGCCCCTCGGTAGTCCCTTCCAGCAAGTCCCTGAGCCAGGAATTGAGCCGGCGCCCGGTCCGGATGAGCCGGGGCTCGCCTTCGAAGCCGCAGAGCGAAGCCGCGATGCGCTTGGCGTCTTCGAATGTGCCCAGCGTGTCAACCAGCCCGAGGGCGAGGGCCTGCCTGCCGGTCATTATCCTGCCGTCCGCAAACGCGCGGACACTGTCCTCGGGGATTCTCCGTTCGGTACTGACGATCGAGACAAACTGGTCGTAGGCGTCGGTCACGACGCCCTGGAGCAGCTCGCGGTCCTGGTCGGTTATGTCACGGAAGGGCGAGCCGATGTCTTTGTGCACGCGGGATTTGACCACCTCGACTTTGACGCCGATCTTGTCCATTACGCCTTTGAGGACCGGGAACTCCATGATGACCCCGATTGAGCCGGTAAGGGTCTGGGGGTTGGCGACTATCTTGGTGGCGGGAGCCGAAACGTAGTAACCACCGGACGCGGCAAGCGACCCCATCGAGACGATGATGGGAGTACCGTCGTCGCGGACGCGCCGTATTTCCTCGTAGATTTCGTGGGAAGGACTGACAACCCCGCCCGGGCTGTCGACCCGGATGAGTATGCCCTTGACCAGTGGGTTGTGTTCGAGTGCCTTGAGCTGGCGGACGGTTTCGGTCGCGTCGACGATGGTGCCCTTGATTTCGATGTAGCCGAGACCCTTGTTCCATGTCTTCAGGCTGGAAACGTCGGACCCGGAGCCCGCGATGAGGAATGCAAGAAACAGACCGCCCATGACCGCGAACAGCACGGCCGCAACGACAACGAGGACGATGACGGTCTTACGACTCATGGGAGAATGGGCCCAGGTAGATTCGAACTACCGACCCCTGCGTTATCAGCACAGTGCTCTACCACCTGAGCTATGGGCCCGCGCGGGTCAGACCGGTCGGACATGTCAGACCCGTCGGACATCATACGGAAACCAGCCATGGAGTCAAGGACGCGGCTTGACGCGCCAGCCGCTGGGTGTATCTTCCACCTCATAGCCGCGGTCGAGTATCTTCTTGCGCAGCCGGTCGGACTCGGCCCAGTCTTTGCGTTCCCTTGCCGTCTGTCTCTCTTGAGCGAGTCCAATCACGTCTTCCGGAGTCCCCCTAGGGGATGACCCGATGCTCAACCTACCCGAAAGCTGCATGCCCTGCGCCGCCGTGTGTGTTGTGACAGCGGTTAGGTCGTCTAGACCCAGGCCCAACACACGGTCGAAGTCGAGCAGCAGGTCCCATGCGGCGCGGTCTAGGCGCTTGTTGCCTTCCCGCACGAGATTCCAGACCACGGCGAGCGCCTGCGGGACGTTCAGGTCGTCGGCGACGGCGTCCTTGAACTCTCGGCGGAAGGGTTCGATCCACGCGGCGTCCCTCACCGGCCACGCCTGCGCGTTGCGGCCGAAGTCGACCAGCCCGCGCAGCGAGTTCGCGGCGCTCTGCAGAGATTCGGCAGTGAAGCTCAGAGGCATGCGGTACAGGGCGGTCTGGCAGAGATAGCGGAAGCTGGCCGGCGAGACTCCTCGTTCTTCCAACTGGGACAGAGTGACTAGGTTGCCCTCCGACTTGCCCATCCGGGCATCCCCGATGACTAGGAAGGCGTTGTGCATCCAGCGCACCACGACTTCCTTGTCGGTGGCGGCGAAGTTCTGCGCGCGCTCGTTGGTGTGATGGACCGGGACGTGGTCAATGCCGCCGGTGTGGATGTCGAATCGCTCGCCCAGGTACTTGATGGACATGGCCGAGCACTCAATGTGCCAGCCGGGAAACCCACGGCCCCACGGTGAGTCCCACTGCATCAGGTGCTTTGGCTGGTTCGTAATCCAGAGCGCGAAGTCGGACGGGTTGCGGCGTTCGGGGTCCACGGCTGTGCGTGCTCCGGCCTGCTGCTCGGCCAGGTTCAGCCGCGAGAGCAAGGCATATTCCGTGTACTTGCCGGTATCGAATACCAGGCCGACCGAGGTGCGATAGGCAAACCCGTTTGCCTCGACGCGTTTCACCAGCTCAATCATCTCCGCGACGTGTTTGGTGGCGTGGCAGACGACGTGCGGCTTCAGGATGTTCAGCTTGCCGGCGTCCTGCCAGAACGCGTCCTCATAGAACTGGGCGATTTCTTCTGGGGTCCTGCCTTCGCTGGCAGCGCTCTTTTCGAGCTTGTCCTCGCCGGTGTCTGCGTCGCTGGTCAGGTGCCCGACGTCGGTGACGTTCATCACGTGTTTGACCTCGTAGCCGAGGTACTCCATGACGCGGCGCAGCGTATCGGAGAAGACGTACGCGCGGAAGTTGCCGATGTGGGAGAACATGTACACAGTCGGGCCGCAGGTGTAGATGCCGACCTTGCCCGGCACGAGCGGTACGAACTCGTCCTTCCGGCGCGTGAGGGTGTTGTAGAGCTTCATCTCAGGGGATAATAGTGACGAAAACGCTGCCGGTCAAACCAGAAACCGGCTACGCCAGCGGCGTGCGGGCAGCGGCGGGCAGGTCGAGCGGCGAAGGCCCGAACCGGGCGAATCGCTCCAGCCCGGCCGCGGCGATCATCGCCGCGTTGTCGGTGCACCAGGCCGGCCGCGGGACCAGCAGGCTGAACTCGTGGCGTCGGGCCAGCTCGGCGAGTCGCTCGCGGAGGTAGCCGTTGGCAGCGACGCCGCCGGATACACCGACGACCCGGAGCCCGGTCTTTCGGACGGCCTGCTCGACGCGGCGCGTGACCGCCGCGACTGCGGCGCGCTGGAACGATGCGGCGACGTCGGCGCGCGGCGTGTTGGGATGGTCGCGGCGGTGATACAGCACCGCGGTCTTCAGACCGGAGAAACTGAAGTCGAGCCCGCCCGGGTCAGGAACCGGGAACTCGATGTTCTCGCGACCTTCGCGGCCGAGTCTCTCAACCTCAACGCCGCCCGGGTAGGGTAGACCAAGCAGCTTCGCCACCTTGTCAAAAGCTTCACCACAGGCGTCGTCAATCGTGGACCCGAGCATGCGGTATCGACACCAGTCCTCGACCACAAGCAGTTCGGTGTGGCCGCCGGAAAGCACCGCCGCGAGAAACGGTGGCTCCAACTCCGGGTGCTCTAGACGGAGCGCGAAGATATGGCCTTCGATGTGATTGACTCCGACGAACGGTTTGTCCAGGCTGTAGCTCAGCGCTTTGGCGAACGGCAGCCCGACGAGCAGCGCGCCCATCAGTCCGGGCGTGTTGGTCACCGCGACCAGCGAGAGGTCGGTCCAGGCGACGTCCGATTCGCAAAGCGCAGCTGCGACTACCGGGACAATCGCCCCCATATGGGCGCGGGCCGCGAGTTCCGGCACCACTCCGCCGTAGTCGGCGTGCACCATTTGCGACGACACGATGCTAGAGAGGACGGTTGCCCGTCCGCTGACGACGCTGGCCGCCGTTTCGTCGCAAGAGGTCTCGATGCCGAGGCAGAGAGGGGAATCGTGGTCTCGTGGTCTAATGGTCAAGTGGGTCTGACGCCTACTTGACTATGACGTCGAAGAGCTGCGGTTCGCACTTGACCAGGTGAAAGCCCGGCGGAAGCGTGATTTCCGCGGCGAGCTGGTAGTCGCCCGGCCCGAGGCCCGAGACTCTGACCTGGGCGGCAATGTCGGACTGCTTGAGTGAGCCGATTCTGGATTCCGGACCGGCCACTGCAATCTGCGCCTCGGTCGGGTCGATCTCAACGCGCTGGGCACCGGCCCCGACGGACCTGACCGGCAGGCCGAGGAATATCCGCGCGCCTTCCTTTTCCAGCCCGATAACTACGTCCACCGACTCAGGCTCGACCGAGTAGCGTCCGCCCTCCGGCGCCACGACCTTGAGACGACGGCGACCCGGCGTAGTCACTCCGGCAAGGTCGAGAGTCTCGGTCGTTGCCGCCGACGCGACTTTGAGATCTTCCTCGGTACCGGACAGCTTCACTCGGGCCGGCGGCTCGTTGACCGACAGCGCGATGCCGCTCGGAGGTTGTCCCCGGGTTGGCACCTGCACTCCGACCATGCGGCTCGACGCCGCGCTGAGCTTCAGCTCCACGTTGTCCGGGTCCAGCGTCCGGACCCGCACGTCCGGCGGGAGCTTGAGCGCGGCCGGGGAGAGCTGGAGTTGACGGGTGCCGACCTTGCCGTCGGGAATCTCCACCCGGAACGCGAGTTGCCGGGACTTCACGCCGAGCAGGTCCCGGCCCTTGCCTTCGAGCGTCACGACCGTGTTCTTCACGTCAATGTCCGGGATGACCTGTTTGGCATCGGACCGGGCCGTGGTGACCGGCACCGTCACCCGCACGTCGTACGTCCGGTCGAGGACCGCGACTACCCAGAAGAACCCGGCGATGAACAGGGCGACGATCTTAAGCGAGACGTCGTGGGTGAGAAACCGGAGCAGTTGAGACATCAGTGAATGTTAGTTACCGGGCGGCGTCTGTCAACCAGTTCCCGGCTTGACTCGCGGCGCGTTTTCGAGAATCATAGGGAATGACCCCAGCAGGAGTCAGCAGCCGCTCGAACCCGGCCCGGAGTCAAAGGAGCAACGATGTGGGATAGCAGCGATTTCGTGAGAATCAAAGAGCAGATTCGCCGGCTTGAGCCGGAGATGATTGAGATGCAGCGCCGGCTCGTCGCGCTGCCGGCCCTCAGCCCGGTATCAGGCGGCACCGGCGAGAAGGCCAAAATCGAGTACCTGGCTGGGCTCTTGCGGTCGTGGGGACTTGAGGTTACTGAATACCGGGCGCCGGACGAGCGCGTCCCCTGCCGGTATCGGCCAAGCGTCACCGCCCGCGTCAAGGGTCGAAAGGGGCGGCCCGTGCTTTGGCTGATGACACACGTCGACGTGGTGCCATCCGGGCCGAAGGACCTCTGGCAGAGCGACCCGTTCCAGGCACGGGTGGAGAACGGACGCATCTACGGCCGGGGAACCGAAGACAACCAGCAGGAGATGGTGGCTTCCTGCTTCGCGGTGAAGGCGCTGCTCGACCTCGGGTTCGTTCCGCAGACCGACGTTGTCCTGATGCTGGTTGCGGATGAGGAGAACGGCTCGGACTACGGTGTGGGTTGGTTGCTTGAGCACCACGACCTGTGCCGGCCTGAGGACTTCGTGGTTGTGCCCGATGCCGGCAATGAGGCGGGGACGCTGCTGGAAGTGGCCGAGAAGTCGATCGCGTGGGTGAAGTTCACGACACTTGGCCGACAGGCGCACGGCTCGACTCCTCATCACGGCAACAACGCGCACCGGGCCGGCGCGCACCTGCTCCTGCGTCTCGACGAGCAGCTGCACGATTTGTACAGCGCAGAGGATGGTCTGTTCTCACCCCCGGTCTCAACCATCGAGCCGACCAAGAAGGACGCGAACGTCCCCAACATAAACACGATTCCGGCCGAAGACGTGTTCTACTTCGACTGCCGGATGCTGCCGCAGTACGAGTTGACCGGCATGATGGAAGACGTGAAGCGCATCGCCGCTGAGGTCGCTGCCGAGTTCAAGGTCGAGATGAGGGTTGAGCCGGTACAGATGGCGCAGGCCGCGCCGCCGACGTCGCCCGACGCGCCGGTTGTCCGGATGCTGGCAGATGCGGTCCGCCAGGTGTACGGCGGGGAGCCGTTCACGCGGGGAATCGGCGGCGGCACCGTGGCAGCGCTCTTCCGCCGGCGCGGGATTCCGGCCGTGGTCTGGGGCCGCAACGAAGGCCAGGCGCACAAGCCCAACGAGTTCTCGGTCATCGCCAACATGGTGGGCAACGCCGCGGTCTACGCCCATCTGATGGGCCAGTAGCCGCCGCCGGCCGCACTGTCCGACAGGGACCGCCTGGGTCAAGTCAGAAGGCAGAATGGCGAAGCTCTGACATGTCTTTGTGTCTTGGTGTTTTTGTGGTGAAGTCCTGTTTGGTTTCGCGCCACCGTCCTTTCTTGACTCAGCGCCCGGCGACCAGTAGATTCTTGTCAGGTGGACCCTTCTTCACTTAGCCTTCTGAGCAAGCTCGTTGACACCGACCAGGCCGAAGTCGTCGACGCCCGGGCGACCGGCGGCGAGGTCATCAGGATTCCCATGCGGCAGCAAATCCTGGCGACGCAGGCGCTGAGTGCGGTGGGCGACAATCTCTCCTGGTTCATGGAGCAGGTGACCGGTCGCGGCTACCAGAAGGCTGAGGAGGTGTATGACGCCGGGTTCACGGTGCGCGAACCCGGGCATCAGGCCTACGGCATGAAGGTCACCGCCGAAGCCAACATCGTGATCATCGCTCGCGTGGCACTGCTGGAAGATGAGACTATCTTCCATCGCTACGTGGACTACCTTCGCACCGGCGTCTACCTGTAGCCGCAGAATCTGCAGTTAGCAGGCAGCAGCTAGTCTGACGGACCCAGCATAGCCCAAACCTGCAACATTGTCCGTGGCATTCCTAACTCTTAACTCCTAACTACTAACTTCCGCTAGATCGCCAGCAGCAGCAACTCTGCGGCGAAGGCGAATGCTGCGAGCCAGAGCAGGAGAGGGGACAGGTCAGAGGATTGGCGATTGGAGGAGGCGGACTGGACTTGAAAGCCCTGCCTTCTGAGTGCATCGGCTGAAGCCATGGTCAGATCGCCTTCTGCGGCAAGGACATTGACTGCGTACGGCCGGTCCCCGACTCGATAGATGCCCGGCTTCCCGGTCCGCGTGAGCACAACCTCGGGACGGCCGGTTCCCGGTTCCGGCGTTTCGAGCACGCGCCCGCCCGGCGTCGAGACCGTGACCGGGCCCGAACCAGTGACCGGTGCGCGGATGGTATCTCCGACCACGCATTCCGAACGGAGCTGCCCGCTGGCAAGATAGAGCAGGGTCCGGTGGAGCAGGGGCACGAACGCGGCCTTGAACACGAGGTCGGTGAACTCAGGCACGGCGGTGAACGCCCACGTGACCAGCCGGCCGTTGTCCGAGTCAATCATCAGCGGCTCGCCGTCGGAGAGCCGGGCAATGACCCGGCCGGCGGAAGGATCCAGCCGCGCATGGGCGAAGAACCGCGCAGCCGACAGGTCGGCAGTACTCAGGATTTCCAATACCGGATGGGTCGTATCCACCGAGGTGACGGAGACGAACCCGGCGGGCCGTGATAGCCCGAGGAACCGGATACGGCCGGTGAGCAGTGATGAGTCGGAAGGCGGGTTGCCGAACATGACCAGGGCCGAGCCGCCGGACTGAAGGAAGAACCCGAGCCGGGTCCAGTCCGGGCGACTGAGCGCGGCCGCGTCAGTGATGACAACCGCGGCGAACCGGCGCGGGTCGTAGCGGCCGAACTCGGATGCCGGAATGGTGCTCAGGCTGAAGACGGAAGAGGAGTCCGTGCCCAGGGCGTCGGCCAGATACCGGGCTGGGGCGGCGGGCGATTCCACCATGAGCACGGAGAGGCGCCGCGGCTGGTAGACCGCGAGCCAGCGCGTGTTGTCCGGTTCGAGCGAATCGCTGCGCAGTCCGACTTCGGCAACGTGATACCCGGAATCGGCGAGTGCCGTCTCAAAGGTGACGGTCGCGGACGCATGCGGTTTGATGGCGACGGCCTGCTCTTCGCGGTGATCGTCGAGGGTCAGGACCGCGGTGCGGGTTGCCGGGTTCGGTCCGTAGTTGGCGAAGTCCGCCTTGATGCGCGTGGCCCGGCCCGCGACCGGGAAACGGTCCTCGGTGTAGAGCCGCGTGATGCCCGCGTTGTCGCCATCTGGTGTTGCGACACCGACGAGCAGGACCGGCACATCAGCCGGCGGCTGCCAGTTGGATGGAATCGCACGGGCCTGCAGGTCGGTTACAACCGCGACTTCAGCATGTGCAGGTTTCGCCAACTCGACCGCGCGCCTCAGGGCCGGCTCCAGCACTGCGCCGGTGAAGGAAGGCTTGAGCGAATCCAGCACCGGCAGCAACGCTGGAGCCTTCTGCCATTCTCCACTGCGAACTGCAAACTGCCCACTGCAAACTAGCAGCATCGCCTTCCGGCCTGGCCCCAGCGAACTGACGAGGTTCCGTGCAACTGCGATTGTTCTCTGCCACTGCGACGGCCTCGACATGCTGTACGAGTCGTCAAGCACGACAATCAGGTCGTTCGCGCGGCCGAGTCCGGGCAGGCGATGACGAACAAAGGGCCGGGCCAACGCAAGAAGCAGTGCGAGCAGCGCGAGCGTGCGGAAGACAAGCAGCAGCAGTTCCTTGAGCCGGAGCCAAGAGAACCGCTCTCGTTTGGCGGTCGTGAGCAGTAGCAGGGACGGGAACTCGGCGCGTTTGAGCCGGAGCCGGCTCAGGATGTGAATGGCAATCGGGATTGCGGCCAGAGCGGCAAACGGCAAGAGCCCGGGAGCGGAAAAGCCCATCAGACTTTCTGCACCCTCACCTTAATCCTCTCCCTTCGAGGGCGAGGAAGTCGGGTTCCCTCTCCCCTTGAGGGAGAGGGGAAGGGTGAGGGGTGATCCATTGCAGCTTACTGCTACCTCATTCTCCGCCGGCGTCCAAGGTACGAGAAGAGCGCGCGGTCGAACGGCGTGTCGGTCGTCACCCGGTGATAGTCAATCGCGGCCTCGCGGCAGCCGCGCTCAAACGTCGCGAAGAACCGGTCAAAGTCCTTCTGGTACTGCTCGCGGAGCACGCGCGGGTCGACGGTCAGCTCCTGGCCGGTTTCCATATCCTTGAGCACGACCGGGGTGCGGAACGCGAACTCGCGCTCGTTCGGGTCCTGGACGTGGAAGACCAGCACCTCGTGCTTCTTGTGTCGGAAGTGGCGGAGGGCGGTGAGTACTGCCTGCGGCTCGTCCCACAAGTCCGACATGATGATGACGAGGCCTCGGCGCTTCACCCGCTCGGCCAGTTGATGGAACGTGCTTGCGATGTTCGTGTCGCCGCCGGGCTTGACGATTGAGAGCTGGTGCAGGAGCGCATTCAGGTGTGCCGGCGTGCTGCGCGGCGGTACGTAGGTGTTTATCTTGTCTGAGAAGGTGATGAGGCCGGCTGAGTCCTTCTGGTGCAGTAGCAGGTAGGCGAGGCTCGCGGCCAGCATGCTCGCGTACTCAAGCTTCGAGACCTTCCCGGTCGCGTAGGACATCGAGCCGGAAGCGTCGAGCACGAGGTACGCGCGCAGGTTGGTCTCCTCCTCGTACTCGCGGACCACGAACCGGTCGGTCTTGGCATAGACCTTCCAGTCAATCCGCTTCGGCTCGTCCCCGGGCATGTACGGCCGGTGCTCGGTGAACTCGACCGAGAAGCCCTTGTATGGAGACCGGTGCAGGCCGGCGAGGAAGCCCTCTACGACCAGCCGCGCCTTCAGGTCAATGCCCTTCAGCTTGGCGACGACTTCGGGTTTCAGAAAACGGGTGGAATCAGGCACGGACTATAAGTTTACTCTCGGCGCGTCAGGCGCGCAAACCCGGCCGGATCGAATCATCCGCAGATTACGCAGATTACACAGATGACAGGAACTGTCACCCCGACGTCGATGAGGGGTCTCGTCCGCTCGCCGCGGCCCGACATGCGATACTCGACAATCGGCAATCGGAGATCGACGCAACCGCCAAGAGCGCCAAGAACGCCAAGGTCCGGATGGGACTAACCGCAGATTACGCAGATGGCGCAGATATCCAGGAGGGTCAGCCACGCAGGCACGAAGAGGATGTCATTTCGAGCGGAGTCGAGAAATCTCTCAGCCCTCTGCCAGCTTCGATACTAACGACTCGCGGCGTAGCCCCGTTCCACCCCGGCTTGACTTCGTCGGTGCGGCTGGCTACAGTGATGCAGAGGAATCGTGAATGAACCCACTGCTTGAGCGCATCTCCGTTGATCCCGAAGTCTGTTTCGGCAAGCCCTGTATCCGGGGCCACCGCATCTGGGTGTCGCTGATTCTGGACATGCTTGCCGAAGGGATGAGTGTCGCCGAAATCCTCAAGGCATATCCCGACCTTGAGGAACTCGATGTCCGGGCCGCCATCGCCTACGGCGCCGAGATGTCCAGAGACCGGTACGTGCCCATCGGCGCGGCCTCCGGCCTGTGAAGTTCAAGCTCGACGAGAACTTCGGAACTCGTACACAACAACTCTTCCTCGCCGCGGGACACGACGTATCCACCGTCGGCAGCCAGGGGCTCTGCGGCTGTCCTGACCGACGGCTGTTCGAAATCTGTGCCCGCGAGAGTCGTTGCCTCGTCACGCTGGACATTGACTTCGGCGACGTGACGCGGTTCCCACCGGACCGCAGTGCCGGCGTTGTTGTCTTGCGCCTGCCGAGAAACCCGACTCTTCTGATTCTGGAATCGTTGGTTGACGCCTTCCTGCGAGCACTCAGTGACAGACCGCTCGCCGGGCGCCTCTGGATGGTCGAACCGGGCCGCATCCGTGTTCACCAGACCGAAGCCGAGCTCAACCTGCCGGAGTAGCCCGCCGCCCTGTCGCGAGCCACAGACCCCAAGCCTTAAGCTACAGGCGGTCGGGAAACCGGGAACGGATTGAACCGCCAAGACGACGCCAAGAACCCCAAGGCCTGAGGCAGCCAATCTACAATCTGAAATCCAGAATCTAGAATCGGTACGCCGTCGGCCGTTAGCCGTCAGCCATCGGCAGTTGCCATTGACACATACGGAGCCAGGTTTAGTGAGGCACCCCAATACTCCAGGAAGACACATCAACGCACTGGAGATCACTGTGTCAGTAGGTGAAGTTCGGGTTGCTCAATGCTCCGTGTTACCAAGGAGCATTCGTCCGAAGGGGTCAAGTGTCAGTAGGTGAAGTTCGGGTTGCTCAATGCTCCTTCATGTGTCATTATCTATTATTTCTAGCTAGTAGTGTGTCAGTAGGTGAAGTTCGGGTTGCTCAATGCTCCGCCGACATCCTGGTAGAAGTCAAGAACACACACTTGTGTCAGTAGGTGAAGTTCGGGTTGCTCAATGCTCCGTGGTCGATCGCACGTAGATGTTCCGGTTGGGGTAGTGTCAGTAGGTGAAGTTCGGGTTGCTCAATGCTCCTGCCCGACATGATGACGCGAGCAATGCTACTCAAGTGTCAGTAGGTGAAGTTCGGGTTGCTCAATGCTCCCGCGCAAGTCAACGTCAATCCCGCCGTCAAGAGTGTGTCAGTAGGTGAAGTTCGGGTTGCTCAATGCTCCTCCTTGTCACTACGACATCTTGTGTGCTTGCCACTGTGTCAGTAGGTGAAGTTCGGGTTGCTCAATGCTCCGGCAAGATTCAGAACGTGGACATCGTGGATGTATTGTGTCAGTAGGTGAAGTTCGGGTTGCTCAATGCTCCACGTCGTGACGCTGAGTCGAGACACGGCCAGCACGTGTCAGTAGGTGAAGTTCGGGTTGCTCAATGCTCCCCGGGTCCCTGGTAGACTTGTCTCATGTCTACTAGTGTCAGTAGGTGAAGTTCGGGTTGCTCAATGCTCCCCAACCAGCCCCAGCCGCACTTGACGCCTTGGCTCAGTGTCAGTAGGTGAAGTTCGGGTTGCTCAATGCTCCGATACAGCCTGCTTGAACACTCGTCGGCTTGCTGGTGTCAGTAGGTGAAGTTCGGGTTGCTCAATGCTCCCGCCTGGGTCATAGGCTATTGTCGCGTGCGAGGTTAGATATAGCTTTGCGAGCAAGCGGCAGGCGCGAGATGCTCAAGGTTCGGAGCCACCGCCGAGCGGACGGTCAACATTCAGCGGCTCAGCGGGTTAATGTCCTGCGAGCATCGCCTAGACCCCTGTGCGCCACATCCACGCTCGCACTCCCGATTGTCAGAGAGCATTCAACCACGAACAGTCATTCTACCACGCGGTGCCAAGGCCATTGAAGGCGACGACACATACCGCGTAATTCCGTACCCCTGTAGGATACGCAGACAATCTAGGTCCGTCCGTGCCGATGTCAAGAAGAGACTCCCGGCCCTAGACGATGACCGTCCGCTCTTCGGTGTCCTTAAGGGGCAGGCCGAGGACCGTAGCGGATTCGCGGGCGGCCTTCTCGTCCGGCCCGAGGTCCAGAATCAACGTCTGGTCTTCGTCGTGCTTGATGTACTCATCGAGCGCGGCTTCCATCCTCACGCGGTCGATGTCGCGGAGGATGCAGAAGAAGACCGAGTACTGCCAGTGTTCGCCATAGCCTTGCATGACCTTGTACACGCGACGCCAGCGTTTGGGGCTGGAGATGTCATAGCAGACAAGGTAGCAGCGGCGCATCAGCGCGTCGTGAGGAAAGCGAGCGTCGGCACTTCGCCGACGAGCCACGCCGCAATCATTCGGGCATGAAGCACGAGCATCCGGCGATAGCTTAGCCGGTAGTCGAACACCGGATGGGTGACGACCGCGTCCATCCGCCGCGACCACGCCTTGAAGAATGCCTTGCGTCCGTATTCGGTGAACGCGCAGCCGGACGCCGTGCGCAGGAAATGCCCCTCGCCGACCTCGCTTTTGTTGAACAGGGTAATTGCCACTGAATCCGCAACCAGCGGGCGGAACGGTTCCATCAGGTCAAGGGCAAGCGCGGGACGGCCCGGCTTCGGTGTGTGAAACGCTCCGATGCACGGCTCCAGCCGTGCCTGCCTGAGCGCGGAAATGCACTCGTTGGAGAGCATGGAGTAGCCCATTGAGATACAGGAGTTGACAGGGTCGGGCGGAGGCCGGCGCTGGCGACCGTTCTCCTCGAACTGGGAACAGAAGGGACTGCCGAACATCCCGCCGAAGTGTTTGAAATAGAGCGCGGCGGCCTGGCCTTCGTGGCCGCGCAGGGCCTCAAGCGCGGAAGCGGCCCGGGCCTTGTCAGCTTCGTTGGCGATGGCCTCGGCGACTCCTTCAGGCAGGGCCGGGTGATTGCGCATCAGCAGCGTGCGCTGGTTCTCTATCTTGGCTACGACCAGGGCGCGGGAAAGCTCAAGGCAGGCGGCTTCGTCCTCGAACCGACGTACCTGCGCACAGCGCACCAAGGCCGAGACCGAGTCGAGCGGGTCCACCATTGCGATGAGCCGTCCAGCGCCGGAGAGATAGGCGACCGGTATGCAGCGGTCGGCAAGCGCGTGCAGGGCCTGGGTCGTGAGTTGCACCGAACCGACCAAGGCCAGACTTTCGATACCGGCCAGCGGAATCTTCCGCACTTCCGTGCCCTTGCGGTTGAACACCGCGAGCGACATCCCGCTGACGGAGATGCGCGTGCCCTGCTGCTGTGCCACAATCTGGATGCCGTCGTCACGCGGAGGCCAGAGTTTGCGCGGAGAGGCTTCCTCTTCGGGCTTGCCCGATCGCTCGAAGTTGACCTCATCCGGCAGGCAGACCGGCAAGAGCGAGCAGCGCGGGCACTTCGGGTCGTTGACGAGCGGCAGGGGTCGCGGTCCGGCCGCGCACGCCTTGGCGGCCTCAAGCACGGCCCGAGCCTCGGCCCTGAGTGCATCGTTAACCGTCACGGGCAGACGGCGCTTCTCCTCGGCGTAGTAGAGCACGGCTTGGCTCACGGCGTATCCAGCTTCCTCCAGCAGCAGCGCCTGCATACCGACTTGCACGCGGTCAACCGGCCACGGCTCGGCTGCGGCCAGTGCAGGACTCTCGTCCTCGTCCGGTTCGTCTGGCGGGGGAGACACCGAGACGTGACGGGGCCGGCCTTTGCGATACTCAACTGGCGTGGCGGAATTGCCGGCCAGTTCACAGAGGTCGAGTGTTGCGGTGAGGCCCAGCGATTTGCTGGTCAGGGCAAGACTGCGGATGGACTTCGGCTTGTCAGGGTCGGCCTCGACGACTGCTTCCTTGTCCGGCTCCGCGCTGGGGCGGTCAACCCGGCGATGGACGTGGCAGCCCTTCTCGGTGTCGCTTGAGGGCAGGAACACGCCCTCCACCGCCATGTAGTAGAACAATCGGGGGCAGTATGCGTACTCTGCGACGTTGCGGCAGGACCAGAGCGATTCGTCCACGGCCTACAGGCCGGCCTGCCTCCTCAGGTCCGCGATCACGCGCGACTTCACACCGTTCCAGTAGTATGTGGTCTCCTTCCAGTCACCCGGCGCGATGGGCGCGGCAGAGGGGTCGCGCCAGAAGTTGGTGATGTCGCCCGCCTTCTTTCTTCTGCTGTGCTGCTTGCCGTCTTCCTTCTTGGCGGTTGCCGGGACAAGCGCCGCGCTGGTGTCAGCCGCGCCGCACTTCACTTTCTCCGGCACCGGCACGTGTGTGGTCGCGTCGCACGGTACGTACCACCACTTGCCCGGCCAGTCCGGGTCGAGCAGGGCCTTGAGGCCGATGTTGGCCGCGGCGTTCAGGTCGGCTTGAATGCCCATTGCCGCCGGAGACTGCCTCTCTGCCGACACGAAGATGTCGCCCCCGCGCCGGGGAACCCGGACGGTCTTGTTTTCGATGTCGGGCCTGCCGTTCCAGTAGTCGTACGCCGCAACGAGGAACCCGCTTTCGGCGTCGTCCTTCTTGCGAAGGTCATCGACACGCGGCTTGAGCCGTTTCAGGAAATCGGTTACAGGCACGTCAGCGCACCTGATTCCCGGCGCGCCGGTGCGCGAGTCCTGACGGGAGGTGTAGCCGGCGTAGACCTCACGGAGGTGCAGTCCATACAGCTGACACGACTCCTTCAGGTACTTCCTGACCTGACCTGCCGACCACTGCATCAACTGGCGGTTCTCTCGGCGCGTGCGGATTTCGTCCGGCCGGTAGTTGTCTAGGTTCTCGATGACGACGGCGTGGCAGGCCGGGTACACCCGTTCGCGCGGACGCTTCTGGTCTTTCCGATTGACTTTGGGCAGTTCCTTACCAATGCCAATCGCAGCCTCGATGATGCGTGAGGCGAGTTGCTTAACGCGGTTCTCGCGCATGTTTTCGAGCGCGTCGAGCACGCGCTGCCCGAACCGCTCGCTCGATTCGTCCTTCTTGGGTACGTTCTTGCGCAGGTCGTCGGGGTCGGGTCGCATCGCATACGCCTTCTGCACCTGCCACAGGCCGCGGATGGTCGCGAGCCGCGTCAGGGACAGCCCGCCGACGTGGCGGATTGTCTTGTCGCTCGCAGCCCTGCCGTGCGGCAGAATCCAGTTCCGCATTTCACGCCGGCGCTTGCGGGTCTCCGCGTCGTCGGCGCGCCAACGTGTGGCCCAGAAAACGTGCAGTTTCATCCGCAACTGCCGGTTGGCGGCAAGCTTCTCGGCAACCGGTTTGAGGCTGTCCGGAAGCTCGCGGCGGTACGCCTTGACTGCCTGTCGCGGCGCGCCTTCGGCCGGCGCTTCTGGAAGGGTCGTAGCTTTGAGCAGGGGTTTGATGTGTTCGGCCCAGCCGGCCTTAGCAAACTCGTCCTGCCAGTTCGGGCTGCTGAATAGACTACGCCACAGCGACAGCGTTTCCTGGAGGAGCGCCACGCGCCCCGGCGCATCGAGCTTCTCAGAACGCCCGCCCGAGAGAAGCCGCCTGTCAGCAGTCAGGTTGAATGCGATTCTGGCCCGGTCACCGTGGCGCTGAAGTCCGCGCCGCAGGTCGAACACGGCGGTCGACATCAGTTCGTCCACTCGCTGCGGGACCGGATCGTCCTTGGCCCGCTTGCGGCCCAGCGCCTGTTCCAGCCCGCGAACCAGCTTCAGTTCCGCCGGTAGAGCCTTGCGCGCACTACCGTCCTCGCCTTGCAGCTTGACCGTGAACTGACGGTCTAGGCGCGCCCACATGTCCTCGCCTGTGCGGCGATAGATGGTCTTGTGGCTCTTGCCGCCCAGTTTGTGGAGAAGGTGCAAGCAGACGTCGTCCGGTGCGGGCGGCTTTCGGCCGGCCTCCTCGCATTCTTTCGCCACGCGCTTCTCGGGCAACGTATCCCAGACCGCGCACGCCGCCGCGTACCTGTGCCCGAGGTCGACGGACAGCACCCGCAACGCCGGAAGGCGGCTCAGGACCAGTTTCGCGTGTCCTTGCCGTTTCTTGTTTTCGTCGGAGTGAGGCCAGTACTTCGGGTCGTCCTTCAGGCCGTGGGCCTTGGCGTAGTCGCACCAGGGCCCTTGCGGCTGAAGTTCGGCCGAGAGCGTCACCAACCATTCGAGCCGCGAAACGAGCCGCTTCTTGCGGGTCGCGTTCTTGCACCCTGCTATGGCCTCAAGTTGGTCGCGCGGCACTTGGAGCCTGCCGTTCCATTCTTCTTGTTCAAACAGGCCGAGGATGCCGGGCGTATCAGACGGTGAGGCATTGCCCGCCGCACGGCCCGCGCGGTCGGCCCGCGCCAGCCAGGTCTGTGGAAGCGCCGCGGCCGCACCCAGGGCAAAGTCACCGGGCAGTCGCTTCGACTGCCAGCGTAGCTTCGTGACAACCATTGCCGCGCCATCCCACAATTGCAGCGACAGCAGATGACTGACTTCCGGCTTCAGGAGTTCCGCCTCTGCCGCTGCCATTTCCTTCTTTCGCTTGAGCCGGCGGGCCTCTGCCATCTCGATATCATCAGTGATTAGGGCAAGGTCCGCTTTCATCTTGCGGAGTTTCTGGACGCGGTCGTGGACCTCGAAGCAGATGTCCCAGCGGGATTTGCCGAAGTCGCAAAAGACAGGGTGGAGTAGCGGGTCAGGGTGTCGGTAGGCCGGGACTTTGTACCGGCGCATGCGGTCTTCGGCATCTTTGGCGAGCACGTATGCCTTTAGAATCTCCGGGTCGGGGACACCTTCGCGCCGCCAGATACAGAAGGCGTCGTCGGACGCTAGGGCCTCAAAGAGTTGGATGTCGCCGAACTTGTCCATTTCCGGGTCGGCCTCGACGTCGCGGGCTGCCTTGATGCGGTCGGCTTCAGTCTTGCAGTCTTTCTTCGCCCACGCTTTCACGACTTCGTTCCAGCCGTCTATCGCGCGGCGCCGGATTCTGTAGCCGGCAATCGCTCCGGATGACAGAGAACGCTCCCGACAGAACTGGTCGAGCCACTCGCGGGCGTCTTTGGGCACCGCGTTCAGCTTGGCTTTTTCTTCCGTGTACCTGCGGCGGTTCGCCTCGGCCAGCTTGACCCAAGAGTGCGTCTGTGACACGCGGCGGGCGGCGTGGTCCAGCACGACGGCGAACTGCCAGTGACGGGACGGCCCATCGTTCTGGAGATAGGTGAACCCGCACTCGCGCTCGACGTCCTCGAGGATTGCATCCGAATACGGCCGCCTGCCCTTGCCGCCGACCTTGCCGCCGCAGCCCTCAGCGTCTTGCTGGGCCTTGTCACGCAGGGCGTCCATATCCGCTTGCGTTGTGCCGCGGCTCTCGGACAGTTTCTTGAGCAGGTTGCGCGTACCGCTCTTGTAGCCGGGGCCACCGACAAGGCCGAGCACGCCGGCGAGGTCAGGCGTCTTCGGCTTGTGCTCGGACAGCGCCTCGGCGAGCGCAGCGATGGTCTCCTCACCCGAACGCCCGGCCTTCGCGCGGTCGGCCCATTCGGCCATGCGCGAGCACACACGGGCGATTCGAGTGAAATCGGCTCCCTTGCCCGTACCGAAGCGGCTGCTGAGCCACTGTCCAGCCTGATGGGCGAGTTCCTTGGGAGCGGCCGAACCCTCGTCCGAGTCTTTGGTCGCGAGGTACGCCGCAGCGTCGTCGAAGAAGCGCCCGACGAAGTCCCAGACATCGGAGTCCTTGAGCTTGCCGCAGCGCGAGTCGAACAACCCGCTCCTGTTCACCCAGACAGCGTCGTCGCGGATGGCGGCGGAAAGGGAGTCCCGGCAGTCGGTCTCCCACGCGCCAACGTCCGCCTTGCGTAGGCCGTGCATGGCGAGAATGTCGTGGAGGGCGGCGATGACCTTCTCGCTTCGCCTCGGGTCGTCGGCTTCTGCAACGACATACTTCTCTGATGCACCGACCTGCGACTCGACCGAGAGCCAAGAAAGGGCGAGGAGGACACGGCGGTCGTGGATTTCCTCGGGGGTCGGCGGGCGCTTCTTCTCGTTGTCGCCTCTGCCCTCAACCACGGGCAGGTTGGCCAGCTTGTGGTCCAGGCCGCCGCGGAGAGTGAGAAGCCAGTCGCCGAAGGCCTTGGCGCCTTTGTTCACCGCTTCGTGGGTGCGCCAGAGGTTCTCGCGCCAAGTCTGGTCGTTGCGGTCTGTACCGGTCAAGCGTAGCGTGTACGCCCGCTGTGTTGTCTTCACTGCCATAAGTATCCTCCCGGGAATAGCATCAATATGCCCCCAAAACGGCAGATGTCAAGCGGCGGGCCGAGAGACTCCCGGCTGACGGCTGCGGGGGATCTGTAGGTTTAGTATGCAGCGTACAGCAGTCAGCATTCAAGGGCGGAGGGATTCCTCGACTCCACTCGAAATGACGCGCGTGAGTGGCGGGTCGCGAGAAGGAGGAGGCAGGCGCCGGACTGAGGGCCAGAGCAGCGGCTGGAGCGGGGGCTGGGGCAAGAGCCGGAGCAG
>CAYOCZ010000007.1:0-22530 GCA_964402475.1 uncultured bacterium
ACCAACGAACACAATTGTACTGCACGGATCCAGTATGACATATAAGGACGCCAAGCGCAGGCAGGCCATTTCTGTCCGGATTCATCTTGGTGTCTTTGTGTCTTAGTGGTAAACTCCTTTCGGGGTTCTTCGGTTCGCTCTGCTCCATTGACTTGGATTCCGTCCGTTCTAGACTCTCGCCTCGATGTTCAACGTCATCATCACGGGCATCACGAGCTTCCTGACCGACATGGCGTCCGAGATGGTCTACCCTCTCATCCCGCTGTATCTGTCCACGCTGGGAGCTCCGCCCGCGGTTCTCGGTGTCATCGAGGGCTTTGCCGAGAGCACCGCCTCGATTCTCAAGGTCTTTTCCGGCCGGCTCTCGGACAAGATGCGCCGCCGGAAGCCGCTCGCCATCATCGGCTACTCGGGCTCGATGCTCGGTCGGCTGCTCCTGTACGCGTCCAATGCCTGGGGATTGGTCTTCGCCGGCCGGATGGTCGACCGCATCGGCAAAGGCATCCGGGTCGCCCCGCGCGACGCCCTGATTGCCGACTGCACGCCTGAGGGCAAGCGCGGCACGGCCTTCGGCCTGCACCGCGCAATGGACACGCTGGGCGCTGCCGCCGGTGTCGCCGTCGCCATCTGGCTGGTCAGCACGCTCGGCCGTGACCTTGCCCGCTCCGACTACCAGCGCATCTTTCTCCTCTCGTTAATCCCGGCCGCGCTCGGCGTCGCCGCCTTGTTCCTGGTTCGCGAGCCGTCGCGCGCCCATGCGGTGCGCAAGCTGCCCAAGCTCTCCTTCCGCGGCCTGCCCTTGAAGCTCAAGTGGTTCCTCCTCGTCGTCACCCTGTTCGCCCTGGGCAACTCCTCGAACCAGTTCCTCGTGCTGCGGTCAAGGAGCCTCGGAATGTCGGTGCTCGCAGTGCTTGCGGCGTACCTGTTGTACAACGTGGTGTACGGCGTCCTTTCGTACCCGTTAGGCCGCCTGTCCGACCGCATCGGCCGCAAGCACCTGCTTGTTACCGGATATGCCTTCTACGGTCTGGTCTACGTCGGCTTCGCCGTCACGCGCAGACCGGAGTTCGTCTGGCCGCTCTTCGCACTATATGGCGTGTTCAGCGCCCTGAACGAAGGACTGGAAAAGGCCCTGGTGGCCGACATCGCACCCCAAGAGCACCGCGCGACCTTCATCGGTCTCCATTCGACCCTGACCGGCATCGGGCTCCTGCCCGCATCGCTGCTCGCCGGTGCGCTCTGGAGCTTTGTCGGCCCGTCTGCCCCGTTCTGGTTCGGCGGCGCGCTTGGGCTCTCTGCCGCTATCGGCCTCGCCCTCGTCCTTTGACGCTGACTTGACAACCCTCCGGCCCGGCCGGTTGCAGCCGCCGACTACCAGTTCGAACCGAGCCCGGTCATCACCATCATCGGCCGCTACGTCGACCCGAACAAACTCACGCTGTGGCACTCTTCGGGCTGCCTCCGCCTGAGCGCATTTGCGGGCTTGGCGTCAGAGATAGGGCCAACCCGGGCTAACCGCGACGACGGCCCGCCACGCGGAAAGCCTACAGACCGGCAGGACGTACAAACTGGGCTCGGTTTGCCCACCTTCCGGTTCACAATTCACTGTCCACTCTTCCCGCAATCCAGACCGCCAGTCGAGAACCGGCAGTCGCAGGTGGCTCACGCCCGCCCGAGCGTTTGACATGCCCTCCTCGGCCGCCGTCACGAACTCGTGAGCCATTTCGTACCGCCACCGGAGAGCCGTGAGTCACTGTCCGTCTCCCCAGCGTTCGGCTGACGGCCGGCGGCGGAGGCTAGGCTTTGGGCTGGCTATCGGTGGCGGTATCGGAACGGTGGTAGACGACGCGGCGCGCGAACGGAATCTCCACCCCCTCCTGGTCAAACGACTTCTTGAGCTGGGCCCGCAGGTCACGCTCGGTCTTCCAGTGCATGAGCGGCCGCACCTTGGCCAGGATCCGGACCGTAACCCCGGACTCGCCGAACGCCAGTATCCCCTGCACTTCGGGCGGCTCCAGCGCAATCTCCTGGTTCTCACTGAACCACTGGTCCGCGGCCTGCCTGGCCACGGCCATACCTCGCTCGGCGTCCTGCTCGTAGGCAAGGTCAACCGTGACTATCGCCCTCATCCAGTCTTTGCTCCAGTTACCTATTGTCGTGAACTCGCCATTGGGCACGACATTGAGCGTACCGTCAAACGCCCGGATGTGGGTAGCCCTGAGCCCGATGTACTCGACAACGCCCGCGACCTTGCCGCTCGTGATGACGTCGCCGACGCCCATCACGTCCTCAAACAGGAGGAAGAAGCCGGAAAGGAAGTCGCGTACCAGGGTCTGGGCACCGAAGCCGATCGCCAAGCCGGCCACGCCCGCGCCGGCCAGAATCGCGGCGTAATCCACGCCCAGCACCCGCAGCACCATCACCAGTCCGACAAAGAAGAGGACGTAGCGGACCAGACTTCGGCTGACCATCAACACGGTCCGGGCATGACGTTCCCGGAGCAGCCCGCCGCCCTTCCGAAGCAGCCGTTTGATGATCAGCTCGGCAATCCGGCGGGCAAGCCAGAGGGCCGCGATGATGAGGATGATGCCGCCCAGCTTGACGACATACTGGGCGAGCTTTTCCGGAGTGAGAAACTGCTGTTTGAGTACGTCCCACAGGTTGTGCCAGAACAAAGGTTACCTCCCTATCTCGACTGTGCCGGCAGGCCCGGCGGTGACTGAGCCGATGACGGCGGCGAGGATACCGGCATCCCCGGCCCGGAGCTGGAAACCGGCAACCCGGTTCTCCGGCAACGATACGAGCAACCCGCCCGAACTCTGCGACTCCCAGAGGATGTTCTTCAGCGCCGGCGCGATATCGCCTTTCCACTCGACCTTGTCGCCGAAGGAGTCCTCGTTCATCGCCACGCCGGCGTCCACCAATGTCTCAGCCATGCTGAGTACCTTGGGCAGCAACGGAATCGCCGAAGCGTTGAACCGCAGCCGCACTCCGCTGCCTTGCGCCATCTCCTGCGTGTGTCCGAGGAACCCGTACCCGGTGATGTCGGTCGCCGAGTGGACGTCGCAGGCGAGCATGATCTCCGACGCCGCCTTGTTGAGCTGCATCATCGAGGCCGTGGCTGCCTTGTACAGCACCAAGTCGACTTCGTCCTGCGTCATCATCGCCTGGGCAAACACGCCGGTGCCAAGCGGCTTGGTAAGCACCAGCACGTCGCCGACCTTAACGGCCGCGTTGGTGACAATCCTCTTCGGGTCAATCCGGCCCGTGACCGACAGCCCGTACTTGATTTCCTTCTCGTTGAAAGTGTGTCCGCCTGCAACCACCGCTCCGGCCTCGCCAACCGTGTCCTGCCCGCCGCGCAGGATCTCGGCCAGCACCTTCTTGTCCATCGGGCCAGGGAACCCGACGATGTTCAGGACCGTGAGCGGGGTCCCGCCCATTGCGTAGACGTCGGAGAGCGAGTTGGCGGCCGCAATCCGGCCGAACGTGTACGGGTCCTCGACCATCGGGGTCAGCAGGTCAACGGTCTGGACCAACGCCAGCCCATCCTGCAACAGGAACACACCCGCGTCGTCAGCCGAGCTGATGCCGACCAGCAGCCGCGGGTCGTCCTGGGGCGCGAGGCCCTCGAGTGCTTGCGCTAACTGCGCCTTGCTGAGCTTGGACGCTCAGCCGGGGCAGGTTACGGTTGCGAGAATGCCTCTCTTAGCCATAGTCCCTTTCTATCGTTTCGTCTCTGTCGGCCTCGGCCTGAGTATCCGGACTTCGCCCTTGCGCTGGGTGACCCCGCGCGAATCGAGGTAGTTGAGCAAGGGGATGATGTACTTGCGGGTGGTACCCAGCTCCTGTCTGATTTCCGAGGCGGTCAGTTCCGGTTTCTGAGCGAACAAAGCACGCACCTTCTGCTCGGCCAGCGCTACCGCCTCGCGGTGCAGCACCACCGACTCGCCGACGTCCACCAGACGGCCGGACTCAAGCAAGGCGACCCGCACCTGCTGCGCCAGCTTCTTCTCGATGCCGGCCAGCGTTTCCTTGAAGCTCGGCGGCGAGAAACCCGCCTTGAGGAACAGCTTGTCGAGACGGTCGTATTCCCGCTGCAGCGCCGGACCCAGCTTGATCTGGTGAGATGCCAGCCGAACCCGGTCGTCTTCGACGACGACCTCTTTGTCGGCCAGCAGCCCGGCCAGCACGGTTTCGAACAACGGCGGCGAGAAACCGGGCGCCGCCTTTGCCCGGAGTTCGGGGCGCTTCAGTCCCAACCGGAGCGGATTGTCTTTGTGGAACCGGCCGAGCGTGGCCAGCAGGGCCGCACGCGCCTCCGCGACCATCTTCTCGTGGACCAGGAACTCCTTGGCCTCGAATGCCAGCTTCCGCGCGCGGTTGGTCGCAAGCAACAGGGCGAGCATCTCGTTCGCGTCGGCATCGGCCAGAGCGAGGTCCTTGGCCGCCTGCGCGAGCGTCTTCGCGTCGAACCGGTGCTTGAGCAGGTACTGCTCGAACACGCTCCCCGCCTCGCCGGTGGCAAGCGCCCGCAGCCGCTTGACCACGTCCTCGTCGAACCTCCGTTCCTTTGAAGGGTTCGCCTCGAGCACGAGCCCGCCGCCGATGGTCCGCTGGGGCGCGAACGTCCGGATGACGTAGTGGTCATTCCAGTCGCATACGACCGGCTCCGCGGCACGGACCTGCACCAACGCATCCTGACCCGACGCCATCTCCTTCGTGTCGAGCAGCGCCACCCGGCACATCACCTCGGCGGTGCCGATGTGCAGCTTGAGGCTGGCCAGGTTCCTCAGCGGCTTCTCGACTGACTTGAGCAGGTACAGGGCCGCGTTGAAGTTCGTCGTCGGCGTGTAGTAGCCGGGCGTCGCAAGTACGTTGCCGCGCACGACCGCCGCGCGCTCGAGTCCTTGCAGGTTCAGCGCCGCGCGCTCGCCGAGCCCCACCGTCTCGAGCATCTGGTTGTGCTTCTGGATTCCCCTGACCCGCACCTCGCGCTTCTGCGGCAGCAGTTCAAGGGTGTCGCCGACGTGGACGTGACCGGACAGAACCGTGCCGGCGACGACCGTCCCGAAACCTTTCATCGAGAAGTTCCGGTCTACCGGCATCCGGAACACGCCTCGGTCCGGCTTGGCCTCTACCTTCTTCGCCAGCTCGACAATCGCCTGCCGCAACTCGGTCACGCCCCGTCCGGTGATGGCGGATACCGGCATCATCGGCGCCCCATCGAGGAAGGTACCCCTGACCATCTCGCTGACGTCCAGCTTCACCATCTCGATCCACTCGTCGTCGACGAGGTCGGCCTTGTTGATGGCGACCAGACCTTTCTTGATGCCCATCAGACGGCAGATTTCGAAGTGCTCGCGAGTCTGCGGCATCACCCCGTCGTCGGCCGCCACTACCAGCACCACGAGGTCGATGGTGCTCGCCCCGGCGAGCATGTGCCGGACGAAACGCTCATGCCCGGGCACATCGATGACCGTGATGTCGGTGCCGAGGAATGCGAACCCGAGGTCGGTAGTCATTCCCCGCTCCTTTTCTTCCTTCAGGCGGTCCGGGTCGGTGCCGGTCATGGCTTTGACCAGCGCCGACTTCCCGTGGTCGATGTGTCCGGCCGTGCCCACTACAACGTGCATCTATCGCGCCTGACGGTCATCCGTCATTCGACAATCGCCGCTCGCCATTTCTCAGAAGCCTTTGCGGTCGTTGCACCCCGGGACCCCGAGTTCGGCCCGGTACTTGGCTACGGTTCGTCGCGAAATGCTGATTGCCTCGAGCTTCAGTTTGGAGCAGATCTCATCATCGCTCAGCGGATTCTTTTTGTCCTCGGCATTGATAGTCGCCTGGATCTTCTGCTTGATACTGGTACGCGATTTGTCCCCGGTCCCGGCCTTGAAGAAGTAGCCGAACGGAAAAATGCCCTGGTTCGTCTCGAGATGCTTGCCCGCGATCGCCCGGGATACGGTCGACGCGTGAACCCCGATGATGTCGGCGGCCTGTTTCAGGGTGGCGGGTTTGAGGTGCTGCTTGCCGTGCAGGAGGAAATCGTGCTGTTGCTCGATGATCAGTTCCACCAGTCGCTTCAGTGTCCGGCGTCGTGACTCTATGCCCTTCAGGAACATCAACGCTCTATGCAGTTTCTCCCGCGCAAACTGCATCTGCTCGGACGAGTGAGCCTTCGGGCTCTTGAGAATCTCGACATAGCGTTGGGAAAGCCGCAACCGCGGGAAGCGCTCGTCATTGGCGGTGGCCACTAGCGTGTCGTCGTGCCACTCCACCGAGAAGTCAGGCGACACGTAGTCCGGCGCACCGGGACAGAAACACCGAGCGGGCCGGGTTTCGAGGTTCAACAGCGGCTGCACTGCCCGCCTCACGTCGTCCTCGGTGACCCCGCACAGCCTGGCAATCCTGGCGGTCTGCTTCCTCACCAGCAGGTCCCAGTAGTCGGTCAGCAGCTTCCGCTCGAGCGAAGCCGGGTCGGCGCCCGCCAGTTCGAGTTGCACAAGGAACGACTCGCGCCGGTCATGGCAGGCGATGCCGCCGGGCTCCAGCCGCTGGATTGCGTAGAGAATCGACTGGACAAGGTCCACGCCGACTTCCTGCTGGGATGCAATCTCCTCCTCCGTCATCGTCAGGAACCCGTCGTCGTCCAGCGACTCGATTATGAACTCCGCGACCCGCGCGTCGTCCTCGCTCAGCACGCTGCGGAGATGCGGCATCAGACACTCGACCAGGCTCTGCTCCGGTCCGATCGCAAGTTCGGCGGCCGATGTCTGGTCGTCATCCGCGCTCGCGTTCGGATACATCGCCGGAGACCACCCGTCGTCCGGCATCAATTCGCTGATTGTGTATTCCTCGCCAGGGTGGGACTCAATCGGCGTCTCATTCGTCTCCGGAGCCGGCGCATTCACCGTAGAGACCGGCGGAGCGGCTTCCGGCACGGGCTCGGAAATGGAGGCGATAACGTCGGCCTCGACCGTGCCCGGATTGTCATCTGACTCCTCCAGCGCCGGGTTCTTCTCCATCTCCTCCCGCACCATCTGCTCAAGGTCCAGCGCCGAAACCTGAAGCAGCTTCATCTGCAGGATCAGTTGCGGCGTCAACCGCATCTCGAGCTGCTGCTTCAGTTCGAGTCCGATCCCCATCTTCATATCCGGAATCTCTCACCCAGGTAAACTCGTCGCGCCTTCTCGTCCTTGACCAGGTCATCCGAGGTGCCCGAAAGCAGTACGCGGGCATCGTACATTATGTACGCCCGGTCAGTGATCTCCAGGGTCTCCCGGACGTTGTGGTCGGTTATTAGAATACCGAGCCCGTCGTCGCGCAGCTTCCGGACGATGTCCTGGATTTCGGTCCGGACAATCGGGTCGATGCCGGTGAACGGCTCGTCCAATAGCAGAAACGAAGGACGGGAGGCGAGTGCGCGGGCCAACTCAACCCGTCGCCGCTCGCCGCCGGACAAGGTGCCGCCCTGCTGCTTCTTCAGTTGCCCGACATTGAACTTGGTCAGCAGCTCCTCGACCCGGACAGCCTGCTCGGCCTTCGGTACGCCCAGCATCTCCAGAATCGCCCTGACATTGTCTTCAACCGACAGCTTTCTGAATATCGACGGCTCCTGGGAAAGATATCCCAGACCGAGCCGCGCACGCTTGTACACCGGCATCCGCGTGATGTCGTGTCCATCCAGGGCAACCGTGCCCTGCTCGGGCCGGATGAACCCGGTTATCATGTGGAAAGTCGTAGTCTTGCCCGCGCCGTTCGGACCCAGGAGCCCGACAATCTCGCCGCGGGTCAACTCGAGGCTCACGCCGTCAACAACCTTGCGCTCTCCGTAGCACTTCACTAGGTCACGGGTTTCAAGCTTCATGGTGATTCCGATTCCGTCCCCGCGGCACCCCCGCTCACTGTTTCCTTTCCCCGGGTCCGTATGAGCTGCCCGGAGCTCAGCTCGCTCACCTCAACTTGGTTGATCGCACCGCCCGCGACCCGAAGCTCGATGGCCTTGCCCGCAACCACGATCGAGTCACCGCCCTCGGTCCGATACTCGCCGGTCGCCCGACTGCGGATGGTCACCCGTTCCAACCCGCCGTTCCTGACCTGGAAGGCCATAGTGTCACCGCTCGCCCGGCTCACGCTGTCACGCACCCTCGGCCGACCCAACGCCAGGCCCGAATCCGGCCCGGATATGAAATCCATCGTATCGCACTCAAGTTCGGTAGCGCCCGATTCCAGCCGCACGTCGCCCCAGGCGAGTGCGCGCGACCCCTTCTCATACCAGAACATCTGCCGGCTGGTGACCCGGGCCGAGTCCTTGTCCCGTCGCCAGGTCAGAACCGGGCTTGAGTCAACCACCCCGACATCACCGTTCAGGTCATACGTACCTCTTCTGCCGGTCAGCCGGAAGCTGCGGTTGATGTTTTCAAGCACGACTCCCGAATCGGCTCGCACCATCTTCTCTTTGGACTGGTAAAGCAGCTTCGGTGCCCGGATGTCGAGCGAATCCTGACGAACGCGGACGTTGCCGAACAACTCGACCAGCTTGTCGGTGAGATGATACCGGGCGGAATCGGCCCATATCTGGACGTCGGGATTGGTGATGTAGACTGCGTCGCTGATGAGTGCCAGCCCCCTAGCTTCATACATGCGCGCCAGGTTGGCGGTTATCCGGGTGTCCCCGTCGGTGACTACCACGCTGTCGCGGAATACGGTTGCGTCACCTTCCCGCGTGCGCTCGATGGACATGTGCTTCGCGCTGAGCCGGGACGCGGCGCTCGACCCGACGCAAAGCACCAACCCCGCGAGCACTGACCCCAATCGCCCAATTCGTCCCATCTCCTATTCCCCGGTCTCAAAGTCGTAGTCCGACGTTCCCTGCACCGGGCTCAGAATGTCAATCTTGGTCAGCCCGGCGTCGGACACCAGTCCCTTGCCCTCAATCCTCCCCTTGGGCGTCTCAATTACGAGGTCAGCGTCGGTCCGTACCAGCCGGCGTTGGTTGCTCCAGGCAAGGGAATCGGTCTCGAGCATCGTGCTATCCGAAGTCCGGACGATGACATTGCCGCGAGCAACCAGGTCCTCGTTCGGCGAGTATATCGAACCCTCGTCCGCAACAAGCGTGGAGCTAACCCCACCGGCCTCGTCGTAGAACAGCACCCGCAGGCCGGTCACATCGACGCGCTGTGCGGGGTCGTACACGTATGCCTTCTGTGCCTCCAGCGTGTACTGCCGCTTGCCGCTGGAACTCTCGTGCAGCGTGAATGAGTCGGTTTCCTGGTTTGGCGGCACCGGGTTCGGCCCGCATACCGGCTTGTCCTTGCAGGCGAGCAGGACACAACACACGGCACACAGCACACAGGAAGCTGCCACCCGCCTGACGTATCGCCGTCTGTCTCCTGCCTTCTGACTTCTGCCTTCTGACTTCATTGGGCGATTGCCCCCGCCTTGCCCCACCACACCCACTCTTCCGGATGCTGCCGCACCTGCTCGAGCAAGGCACGCGCTGCCGCCTGCTCGTCTCCCGGAGGGTAAACATCAACTCTCACACGGCCGCGCTGCAACCGGGCAAATGCCGGCGTCAGCCGACCGCCTTTCCGCGCCGCCAGCTTGAATCCGATATCCGGCAGCCTTATCCTGACGCCGTCGCACTCAGTCCAAGTCTGTGTACCCTGACTCGTGTTGTCCAGCATGAATCCGGTGATTGACGACCCGTCGCCGGCTTTGATCGCCTGCCTGATTCCCCCGGCCATGGTCACGCCTCTGGAGCGACGCAAACCCGAAAGCTGCCTGGCCAACCTCGGGTCGCGCTGCTCTCCGACCGCCAGCGTGACCCTGCACCCGCTGCGACTGAATACCTGTGGCAGGTACTCCCACAGCCCGAAATGGAAAGAAGCCATGGCCGTATGCAATTCTCGTTCCAGTACCTGATGGCTAAGATTCTCACCGTAGACCATCGCCCTGTCAACTAGTGCATCCCCTGACCGACTTCCCACCTTGGCCATTGCAGCGAGGTTATACCCCAGGCGCCAGCCGTTTCGGAGCCAGAACCATTGGCTTTCTTTCCCCATGATAATGCGCAGGTTATGCCTGATTTCCCGACGGTAGTCGGGCCTCAGCACCAGATACAACAGGACGATTGTGCGGGAGAGGAGTGCTGCCGGCCTACTGGGCAGTGCCCGAACCAGCGCGAGAGCGGCACCGGGCAAACTCATAGCCAGCCTTGATAAACTCGTGGAAAAGCGGATGAGGCCTGAGCGGTCTTGACTTGAACTCCGGGTGAAACTGGGTGGCGACGAAGAAGGGATGGCCCTTCAGTTCGACGATTTCGACCAGCTTGCCGTCCGGCGACTTGCCGGTTGCCAGCAGCCCATGTCTCTCCAGCGCCGCCAGGTACTTGAGATTGACCTCGTACCGATGCCTATGCCTCTCCTGTACCAGCGCAGCGCGGTAACAACGCCGGGCAACGCTGCCCTTCTTGACCCGGCACGGCCAAGCCCCGAGCCGCATCGTATGGCCCTTACGCCGGACGCCACGCTGACGTGGCATCAAATAGACAACCGGGTAGGGAGTCCGCGGGTTGAACTCGGTCGAGTTGGCATGCTCTAGACCGCATTGGTTCCGGGCGGCCTCAATCACCGCCGACTGTAGACCCACGCAAAGACCGAGGAACGGCAGCCGGTGGTCGCGGCAGTACTTCACCACCCACAGCTTGCCTTCGATGCCGCGCACTCCAAACCCGCCCGGCACGACTATCCCGGCCAGGCCGGCCAGCCGCTCTTCGACCGTCTCCGCGGCAATCTCCTCTGACTCAACCCAGCGGATCTTCGCGCTCACGCTCACGGTCGACGCAGCGTGGTGAACCGCTTCGACGACCGACTTGTAGGCGTCGTGCAGCCCAACGTACTTGCCACAGAGGCCAATCTCAAGAACTTCGGTTGCCAAGGTTTCGCGCTCAATGAATCGTTGCCATGCGCCAAGGTCAGGCTTACGGGTCTTCAGGCCGAGCAAACGGCAGATGTAGCCATCGAGGTTCTGGCGGTGGAACACCAACGGGATCTTGTAGATGTTGTCAACATCCACTGCCTCGATGACCGCCTCAGGCCGCACGTTGCAGAACAAGGCAATCTTGTCGCGGGCCTCCTGGGGCAAAGCAGTCTCGGCCCGGCACATGACGATGTCAGGCTGAATACCGAGGTCCAGCAACTCACGTACCGAATGCTGCGTCGGTTTGGTCTTGTATTCGCCCGCGGTCTTGACGTAGGGCACCAAGGTCAGATGGACGTAGATAACGTTGTCCCGGCCCTCCTCCAGCGCGAACTGGCGTGCGGCCTCAAGGAAAGGCTGCCCCTCGATGTCGCCGACCGTGCCGCCGATTTCGGTTATCACTACATCGTGGCCCTTCGCCAGTTTCCGAATCCGGTCCTTTATCTCGCCGGTAATATGTGGCACGACCTGTATGGTCCGGCCGAGGTACGCGCCCTTCCGCTCGCGCTCGATTACCGCCGAGTATACCTGGCCCGCTGTGACGTTGTTGTCCTGCGAGAGACTCAGGTCGATGAACCGTTCGTAGTGGCCGAGGTCAAGGTCGGTCTCGGCCCCGTCGTCGGTTACGAACACCTCGCCGTGCTGAAACGGGCTCATCGTGCCCGGGTCAACGTTGATGTACGGGTCGAACTTCAGCGGAACCACGCTCAGGCCGCGCGACTTCAAGAGCAGCCCGATGGATGAAGTGGCAACACCCTTACCCAGGGACGAGACCACCCCGCCGGTAACGAAGATGTATTTAGCCACGAATGGTGAGTCCGAAGGATGAACCTTGAAGGATGAACCGCGGACAGGATCGCGGACTCTGCCCGTCCGTCCTCACTTCCGCGTTCATCCTCCCGCCCTCATCCTTGTCTCTGCTTGTGTTTCGGCTCGCGCTTGCAGATGACGTACACGACGCCCTTGCGTTTCACGACCACGCAGTGGGCGCATCGTTTCTTGATCGACGTCCGAACTTTCACATTCACTCCTTTCAGTCCATAGCGGCCGCCGGAGGAGGGCCCTATTTAAACCGGTAAATGACACGGCCCCGGCTCAGGTCGTACGGCGAGAACTCCACCGTCACCCGGTCACCGGGTAGAATCCGAATCCAGTGCAACCGCATCCGGCCCGAGATGTGGGCGATAACCTGGTGTTTGTTGTCCAACTCGACCTTGAAAGTCGCGCTGGGTAACGATTCCAGTACCGTCCCCTCAAGCTGTATCAGGTCTTTCTTACTCATTCATCTCCATTATCCGACTGCTGCCTCTTTCTGCCTACCTATTCGACATCCGACAATCGTCATTCGTCAATTCCCCGTGTCAGTATCTCCGGCTCGCCCGCGGTCACGAGCACTGTATGCTCGTAGTGCGCCGATGGTTTGCGGTCCGAGGCCACGACTGTCCAGCCGTTGCTGAGCGTCTCGACCTCGTAGCCGCCCATGTTCACCATCGGCTCAATCGCCAGTGTCATGCCGGCGACAAGCTTCATTCCGTACCCCGGCTTGCCGAAGTTCGGCACGGACGGGTCTTCATGCAGATTCGTGCCCACCCCATGACCGCACAGATCGCGCACTACCGCATAGCCCTGCGCCTCGATGTACGACTGCACCGCGTGACCGATGTCGGAAACCCGGTTCCCTGCCTTGGCCTGCGCCACACCCAGCCAGAACGACCGTTCGGTCGCGGCAACCAGCGCCAACACCTCCGGTTTCACGTTCCCCACCGCGAACGTCCTCGCCCCATCGGCAATCAGCCCATCCTTGGTCACGCCGACATCGATCTTCACGATATCACCCTCGGCAAGTTTCCGGTGATCCGGTATCCCGTGCACGACCTCTTCGTTGACACCGATGCACGCCGCTGCCGGAAACCCGCGGTAACCGAGGAAAGTCGGATATCCGCCGTGCGAACGAATGTACCCGTCGCAGACCCGCTCGAGTTCCCTCAAGGTCTTGCCGGGACGGACTGCTGCGCCGGCCGTTTCCAGAGCCCCGGCCAACACCCGCCCTGCTGCCCGGATTCCCTCGACCTCACGAGGCGACTTCAGATGGACGGCCAAAATGTCTCCGCCAGACACCGCCCCCCAAACCCCGATTCGAGCGGCCGGCCCTGTCGTGAACTAAGCAATCAGCTTCAGTATTTCCTGGTAGACCCGGTCGCGGCCAAGCGCACCGTCGATTCGCTCCAGCTTGCCCTGCTCCGAGTAATAGAGCAGCACCGGCTCGGTCTGCTGGTGGTAGACCGCCAGCCGGCCACGGATTGTCTCCTCGGAATCGTCCTTGCGCTGATACAGCTCGCCGCCGCAATCATCGCAGACACCGGCGACCTTCGACGGCTTGAAGCTCAGGTTGTATATCTTCGAGCACTTCCGGCACTGCCTGCGCGCGGTCAACCGCTTCACGACCTCGTCGTCCGGCAAGTTCACCAGCACCGCCATGTCCACGGTCACCCTGTACTCGGCCAGCACCTTGTCCAGGCCTTTGGCCTGCGGAATCGTGCGCGGGAATCCGTCGAACAGTGTCGGCTTGCCCGCGTGCTCGGCCACGAACGCATTCACGACTCGAAGCACGACCTCGTCCGGCACCAGCCTGCCGGACGTTACACACTCCTCCACCTCAAGGCCGACCGGCGTTTTGCGCGCGATGCTGTCGCGGAACACCTCGCCGGTCGAATAGTGGACGAAGCCGTTCTTCTCCCGCAGCAGTTCGGCCTGCGTGCCTTTGCCGCTGCCCGGAGGCCCAATCAGGATTACGTTGATAGCTTTCATACGCTGCCGAAGTCTAGCCACGAATGCACGAGTGTCAAGATACGGGAGAACCGGACAGCGGATCCGCCGCCCGGGCGCTGCTGCCGTGTTTGACTTTGGCCGTGGTTTGGGGTCTACTAGCGTCCCATGGCCATAACACCCGGCCCTGCCCCGAAGCCAACCGGCTTCGACAACGACAAGTACCTTGCCGAGCAAACCGCCGCGATCCACGAGCGCGTCGCCGAGTTCGGCACCAAGCTCTACCTCGAACTTGGCGGCAAGCTGGTCTACGACTACCACGCATCCCGGGTTCTGCCCGGCTTTCACCCCAATGTGAAGATGGAACTGCTGCGGAAGCTGAGGGACGACGCAGACATAATCCTCTGTATCCACGCCGGGGACATCGAGCGCCGCAAGATAAGGGCCGACTTCGGTATCACCTATGACGCCGATGCGCTCAAGTTGATTGACGACCTGAAGGAGCAGGGCCTGCTCGTGAAGGCGGTCGTCATCACACGGTTCGAGAACCAGCCCGCCGCGGCAGCGTTCAAGAACAAGCTCGAGCACCGCGGCGTCCGGGTCTACACCCATCGCTTCACCAAGGGATACCCCACCGAGGTGGACGTCGTGGTGAGCGAAGAAGGGTACGGCGCGAACGAGTACATCATGACCGACAAGCCGCTTGTAGTGGTGACTGGCCCCGGGCCGGGCAGCGGCAAACTGGCGACCTGTCTCTCTCAGCTTTACCACGACCACCAGCGCGGGGTGAAATCGGGGTACGCGAAGTTCGAGACCTTCCCGATATGGAACCTCCCGCTCAAACACCCGGTGAACGTGGCGTACGAGGCCGCGACCGCGGACATCCGGGACTTCAACGTCGTGGACCCGTTTCACCTCGAGGCGTGCGGCACGGTCGCGGTGAACTACAACCGGGATGTCGAAGTCTTCCCGGTCCTGCGCCGCATCCTCACCAAGATAGCCGGCAGCCCGCGCTACCAGTCGCCGACGGACATGGGTGTGAACCGAGCCGGATTCGGCATCACCGACGACGCGGTCGTACGGAACGCGGCCTGCCAGGAGATCATCCGCCGGTACTTCCGATACCGGTGCGAGCACGCGATGGGCTTTGTCGACCGGGAGACGGTTCAGAAGGTGGAATTGCTGATGAATGACCTCGGCATCAAGCCGGAGAACCGGGCCGTGGTCGAGCCGGCGCGCCAAGCCGGAAACGAAGCACAGGAAAAAGGCAAGGGCAACGAGGGATTCTTCTGCGGCGCGGCAATGGAGCTGCCCGACTCAAGCATCGTAACCGGGAAGAACTCAGCTTCGATGCACGCCGCGGCCAGCCTGATACTGAACGCGGCGAAGCAGCTGGCCGGCATCCCGGACCAACTCCACCTCCTGTCGCCGGTCGTGATTGAGGCCATCGCCGACCTCGACCGGCATATACTCAAGAAGAAAACCGTGAGCCTGGACGTGGCCGAAACCCTGATTGCGCTCAGCGTCAGCGCGACCACGAACCCGACCGCCCACCTGGCGCTGGAGCGGCTGAAGGACCTGCAGGGCTGCGAGGTCCACAGCACGCACATCCCGACGCCGGGAGATGAAGAAGGTTTGCGCAAACTGGGCGTGAACCTGACCAGCGACCCCAACTTCTCCAGTCACAGCCTGTTCACAGGCTGAGCACTTCGCGCGCCGCCCCGGCCGCGTTCCGCCACCAGCTTGCGACGGCCTGCTAGGTTACGCGTGGTCTGCGATGTCTGCTGCAGCGTTCGTGGCTGCCCGTAGGAACCGCGCCTGTCAGGGCTTGAAGCCCCAGACACACCAGAACGGGTAGGAGACAGCGGAGGCCGCGGTGCCGTTCCTCATCGCCTTTCGGAATGCACGGCCGGGCTCGCGGCTGCGCTGGTGATTCCGGTCGTACTTGGCGCGGGAGAGCCCGCCCGCGCGCATCTGCTCGACGTCGGACTTGTCGACCCGGTACCTCACCTTCTCCCTTAGGCGTTCCTTCATGTTCCGTAACACTGTCTGCTGTTCCGGCGAGCGGTACGGCGGCGCAATCCACGCTACGCGCTCGTTCGCTCGCGCCCCGACGTTTCGGAGGCCGCACGCCTCCATCCACGACGGTAGATGGCAGCCGACCGACCAATCCCCGAATCCCACGGCGCGGCGACCGGCAATCATCCGGATGCTGACCTCGTCCTGCACCAGCCGTTCGGCCACGCTCGGTTCGTGCCAATTGTACCAGCCCGAGCCGGGCCCGCCGGTCCAAGCATTGTCGAACACGACGACGCACCCGCCCCGCCTGGTGACGCGGACCATCTCGTCGAGCGCCTTCTGCGGCTCGGCGAGGTGGCAGAAAACAACGTGAGCGAGGCTCGCGTGGAACGAATTGTCCCGGAAGGGCAGACAGCATATGTCGCCGGCAACGAACCGCGCTGCCTTGCCCAAACTTTCCTTGCTGCAGAAGCGCGCCGCCTGAGCAAGCAGCTTTCGGTCGCGGTCCAATCCCACTAGTTCGCCTCGAGGCATGCAGAACCTGCCCCAAGCACGCATGGCGTATCCGAAACCGCAGCCCGCGTCCAGCAGCTTCATCCCGGGCTTGAGACGGAAGTGTCGGGCAAGGCTCTCTATCTGCTCCGGCGTCCATATCCCCCTGCGCTGCCGAACCAAGACCTCGCGACGTACCTTGGCGCTGCGGTAGTTGACGGGATGCCTGCGCTTCATGGCTCAGGACAGCCCGCTCAGCTTGCCATCGTCGGCGATGTCTATCTTGAGCGCGTTGGGCTTCCTGGCAAGCCCGGGCAGCAGCTGAATCTCGCCCGCCACCGGCACAAGATAGCCTGCGCCGGCGCGGATGTGAACCGCAGAGATGGTTATCTTGAACCCGTCGCAGACACCGATGCATTCCGGGTCGTCGGAGAACGAAAGCGGCGTCTTGGCGATGCAGACCGGCATCTTGTCGTACCCGAGCAGGTGGATGCGCTTCAGGTCGCGCTCGGCCCGCGGCGTGTACACGACCCGGTCCGCACCGTATATCTTCCGTGCAACGATCTCGATCTTCTCCTCGACCTTGGCGCCGTAGTCATATACCGGCTTGTTCTGCCCTGGCTTCTCCCCTATCTGTTTCACCACAGCCTGAGCCAGTGCTTCGCACCCCTTGCCGCCTTCGGCAAACCCGGTGCTGACTTCGCTCGCCACGTCGTGCTCACGGCAGTATCGCTGCACCAGCTCAAGGTCATCGTCCGAATCCGCCTCGAACCGATTGAGCGCAACCACGGGCTCGAACCCCAGCAGCCGGCAGTTCTCAATGTGCCGACGCAGGTTCTCAAGTCCCTTCCACAAATCCGTCAGCGTCCCCTTCTTCGCATCCCTGGCCCCGCCCTGGTGCTTCAGCGCCCGGACCGTGGCCACCAGCACGCAGGCGGCGATGTTCCAGCCGGCGAGCGGCGCTACGATGTCGACGAACTTCTCCGCGCCGAGGTCAGACCCGAATCCGGCCTCAACCACTGTGTACTCACAGAGCCGCAAAGCCGCGTTGACCGCGATGATGCTCGCCGTTCCGTGGGCGATGTTGGCGAACGGCCCGGCGTGGATGAGCGCCGGCGTGTTCTCAGTCGTCTGCACGAGATTCGGCTTGATGGCGTCTTTCAGCAGCGCGGCCATGGCGCCGGTTGCGCCCAGGTCGTTCGCGGTAATCGGCTTGTCGTCGTAGCTCAGGGCGACGAGAATCCGGCCCAGCCGCTGCTTCAGGTCGGCGCGGTTCGCGGCGAGTGCCAGAATCGCCATTATCTCCGATGCCGCGGTGATGACGCAACTGTCCTCGCGCGCCGGCCCGTCGGCTCTGCCCCCGAGCCCGACCACCATCATCCGCAGCACCCGGTCGTTCATGTCAATCGTGCGCGGGAACGCTATCTCCCGGCCGTCAATCCTGAGCGGGTTGTCGAAGTGAATTGAGTTGTCCAGCATCGCCGACAGCAGGTTGTGCGCCGAAGTGACCGCATGGAAGTCGCCGGTGAAGTGGAGGTTGATGTCCTCCATCGGCAACACCTGCGAATACCCGCCGCCGGCGGCGCCACCCTTGATGCCGAACACCGGCCCGAGCGACGGCTGGCGCAGCACGGCGATGGACTTCTTCCCCAGCCGATTGAACGCCATCGAAAGACCAGTCGACACGGTGGTCTTGCCCTCGCCGTACTTGGTCGGCGTCACCGCGGTGACAAGTATCAGCTTGCCTACCGGCCTATCCTTCAACTGGTCCAGCAGCCTGACCGAGAACTTCGTCTTGTAGTTCCCGTTCGGCAGGATCAGGTCCGGGTCGGTGATTCCGAGCCCGGCCGCAATCTCGGCAATCGGCCTCAGCTTCGCCCGCTGCGCAATCTCGATATCACTAAGCACGTATCCTCCAATCTTCCTATGGTCAATGCCATCGGCCGTAAGCCGTCAGCCGTGAGCGATACATCCCTTGCCGCCGTCATCAATTCGGGTGGTTGACCTCCGAGGTATCGATGGTCCTTCATGTTCGCCGAAGTCCGTCATTTACTTCATCTGCTCCGTTATCCAGCCGATGAATGGGGATATCCTTGTCCAACTCATTGTCTGTCCGTAGTATCCCGTCTTCATCAGTCGCTCCAGGTTGATGCCCCTGCCCCGCCCCCGCAGATGCCTATCAGTTCCCAGCCGTCTGCTGTCTGTCTGAACAGACCGCCGCCACTGTCACCGCCGGAGCAGATGTACTCCAACGGCCTCGGAGCGTGCATCCCCGTCGTGTCGCCGGGAGCGACGAACTCGCAGAATAGCAGGGTCTTGTGATTCTCGAATTCCGGTCCACCCAGGCTGTCCACAACGCTCTGGCCGGCAATCTTCTTATGTTCCAGTTTCACCGATTCAGGCTTGTCGGCCCGCCCCGACGCCCCGTAACCCACGCCAGTTACATCGCTGTGCAGTTCATCAAAGGTAACGCTCATTCTTGCCGGCTCGATAGAAGTGACGGGTTGTTCCAGTTCCAAGAGGGCAATGTCACAAGAGCCTTTCGTCAGAGAATCCAGATACCATGGATGGATAACTCCCCTCTTCACTTTGACCTTTCTCCCGTTGAAACTGGCATGCAGATCGGAGAAATCCGCCACCCCGGGGCTAGAAGTAACATATGTGATCAATTGTGCTTTCTTTCCTTCCAGCACCGTGTCCACGGTGTCCGGTCTTGTGTCATAGTCGATGAAACAATGAGCGGCAGACAGGGCATACCTTTCACCAATCAAAACGCACGAGGCTCTCATTTCTCCCACACACCGGAACTGTTTCTGCTTGCCCAGTTTCAGATACTTCTTCTCGGGTACATCGTGTCTGATGATGCCGGCAACAAGAGTCAGGGGGACAAGAAGGGCAAGTCCAAGTGCTGCTATTGTCCGCGTAGATATCTGTTTTGAGTAGTCCATGTTTCGATCCTCCATCAGCTGGGTCTCCACTATCCTGATTCCTTCTTCCGTCAGACCGTGCAGTTCATACACCAGCTCGTCAATCTGCTTGTCGGTGGCGGTGATGGTGCGCATGAGGGATTCTTGCTCGTGCGGGGTCTTGGCCTTGGGCAACTGCTTGTGCAGGTCGAGGGACCTCTGAGCAGAGCATGTCACATTACGGAGCGTTGCTGATGAATGCCGACAGCATCTTCATGAACTCGTCAGCTTCCACGTAGTGCTTGCGGTCCGCGCCAACGACTTCCTCAAAGAACTCCGCGTTGTCCTTCATTATGCTCCTGCCGAGCTTCTCCAGAAGTAGCGTTGTTACCAGTTCCCGGATGCGACGTTCAACTCGCTTGAAGGTCTCGTCGATTACGTATCTGGTTCTATCTGCCGTGAGGCGCAGAGAGAATGGTTCGGCCAAGTCCAAATCGTATACTACCGGGAATGGGTATCGGATTCCCTGCGCCTCTCCAGTATGCCATGACTCAAACTCTGCGAAGAGAGGCTTTGGGACGGCAAACCCGTTCTGTGACCATCTGCCCATTGAATGGCCAGCCGTGCTGAAGCCCTCTTGGACGCCGTCCTCACGCTCAGAGTAGTCTTCTTGGATGCCCACGATTCTCCCGAACTGATGACGCGCGTAGTAGCGTAGCCCCTCCGGGACGTAGTCGGACTGTCTCGGTTCCTCGATGTCAAGCTCTGCCACGAACTTCGTCTTATGTCGGACAAAAGGGTCAAGCTGGGCCGCCAAGTCTTCGCGGTGCTCCCCTTGCCCGCTTACGCCCGAACGCTGCAGGAGGATCACCCCGATCTTGCCACGAATTCCACAGATGCCTCTGCGTGAAATGTCCAGCGAGAACTCAGAGCCTTGCGTCGGCCACGGTCCAGGCGCAGACCAGGATTCCGTTACTTCCATCGCGTCGTCTTGTTCTTTGACGCAGATTGGAATTCCCGTGTGGGGTGCCAGCTTCTGTACGACCTCTGCCAGCGTTTCAGCAGTTGACTTCTCGACACGGGTTTCTTGACCCTTGGCAGGCTTTGACACGAATGGGTTGTCGGTCAGCCTTAGCCGCAAACGCGTGCCTATCGGCGTTCGCTCTGATGGCCTGAACCAGAAGAGCTTGTTCGGTCCATGTACCTCAATGTCCAGAGGAACGGCAGGCGTGAGCAGGTCATGTGAGATCGCACGGGTCTCAATCCGCATCAAGTCAGCGACCATGAAGACAGAGAGAATGCCGATGCCGAACGTCGATACAGGGTCGAAGGGGATTCCTGCCTTGGCTCTCTCCTGAAGGAATTGACTGGAGCGATAGTAACTCCTGCCTACCCTAGTCAGGTGGCGAGAGACTATCGTCTCGTCCATGCCCATTCCGTTGTCCTCGACCGTGAGGAACCAGCGGTCCTTCTCGTGCGTGAGCGCCACAACGACGGAGGGCTCGTACACGATCCCGGCCACTTCAGAGAGGGACTTTCGTAGCCTGCATGTGTCAACGGCGTTCTGTAGGAGCTCACGCAGGAAAAGCACTCTGTCTCCGTAGAGGCTGACGCCCATCACTAGAGACATAATGCTTTCGTCGTCGAGCTTGAAACCCAGGTCGAGGAATCTGTAGAGCGGTCCATGCAGACCTTCCTGCGGACCCACGTTACGGACGTCGATAGACTCCGGAAGTATAAGATCGTAGCGTGTCGATAAGTCAGGGACGTCAGGAGCGTGCATGCTCTGGAGTATTCCGCGCGCTGCCCTCAGCTCCACTTCGACTGTGCGGACATAGTCTCTGAGGCCTTTCTCGACTACGGGGTCAGGGCACTTGGCGGATAGGGCTATTCTCCCCGGGCGAATGTCCCAAGCATTTACGGACCTCAGCTTCTGCCACTCCGCGACGCTCACGGCGTCCCTCACGCCAAGCTGTTCAAAGAGAACCAATGGCGCCCGCGCCCGGTCGAAATCTAGAGAGTCCGCTAGTCGCAGCAAGACGGCGACGAAGCGCCAGTTTGTGTATTCGCCCGGAGACCGTACAAGTTCATGGCAGTTCAGATCGGCCAGGCGAGAAGGGTCATCGGTGTGAGACGCGCACACTTCTGAGAGCTGAGCGACGAAGGGGAATCCCGCATAGACGAGTTCACCCCCGAAGCGGCTGAATAACTCGGCCTTGGTTCGCTCAGCGTGCTCTTCTCTGAGGAACTCCCTGAGCAGAAAGGCCTCCAATTCGAACCGTTCGCGTGTGCGTCCCTCAGATTCGAGTTCGTTGATCCTCCTCTTGATGGACGGATATCCTTCACGGAATATGAGATATTCTCTTCGCGTGTCGGAGACAGCCGCGTGACCGTCCTCGTCGGTCATGATCTCCTCGATGTACTCCCTCCGAGGGGCCATACCTATGTCATGCAATGCGGCCGACAGAATGAGGGCGGCAGTCTCAAGGGGAGCCATCTGCTGGATAACCGTGTCTGGGAGCAGGCGACTCATGGCCGCGACAACTCCGGCCATATGCTCTTCGTCGTGCAGTGTATGCTCAGGGAACCTAAGGATGACCGACTTCGTGATCTGCTCACTTTGGTCCCAGACCTTGTTGATGGTCGAGACTAGAGCCAGTACCTCATCGTTACCGTCAGCGAGTTGCCGTAGTCTGAGATAGAGCGGGTTGTTACTCAGAGAGCGCGGAATGCCAGCCTCCTCTGATGGTGCGCTGGACGTGCCTTTGGCGGCAGTCTAGTCACTACTGACGACCGTGGGCAATCGTTCACGCCCTGTTTGTTGTCCATGTCCCAGCCGAGCGCGGTGAAGAAGGGATTAAGGAACTCGGCGCGGAGTTGTTCTTCTTTGTAGTCCGGGGACAGGAAGACCTTGCGGTCCCTCTCGAACCGCTCGACGAGGTCTACCACCGTTGAAGGAAGTGAAGCTCCCACTGCGGTCAAGGATATTCTGCTAAGGGGCGAAGTCAAGCCGACGCGGCGGCGGGGAGTCTAGTCGAGATCGGTCACGCCGAACACGGTCGCCGCGATGGCACGCAGGGCGTCGCGGTCGAGCGATTTGGCTTCGTAGCGGTCAATCAGGTCGGCCGCGGCGATGGCAAGGGACTTGGCGGCATAGTTGCGGCAAAGGCGGCCGAGCTTCTGGGCATAGGCGAAGTAGGTCACGAACTGAGCACCGGGGATCGAGCGGGCCGCGAGAATCGGCCTGAGCATGGCGGCGATTTCAGCCGCCTCGGCCGAGCCGGCTTTCTGTCTGGCCACCTGGTCTTCGGCCCTGCCGTGGCGGGCGCGGGAACCACGGCCCTTCTTGAGCGCCTTCTCGTAGGAA
>CAYOCZ010000008.1:0-21956 GCA_964402475.1 uncultured bacterium
TCACGCGGCTCGCCCATCTTCCTGTGCAGCAGCGGCAAGTTCGCGGGCATAGTCTTCGCTCAGGCAGCGGACACCATCAGCATCATCGATGATGCGAATCAGAAAGTCGCGCGCATGCCCTACGGCGCGAGCCTCGCCGCCTACGTCTTCGTTCCTACGCCCGTCCTCCATCTTCGCCTATCTCCTGTCCTCGCTCCTCCGGCCTCACTCCTCCATCTTCACGGCGCCCTCCCCGCCTCCGCCATCAGGAAGTTCATGGAGGCCCGCTAAGCCTCTCCCCGCCGCCTTGACATCCTGCTCGTCCGAAATAGTATCTAAGCGATGCTGTCAACGCCCTCGGAACAGCCTGACACTGGGAAACTGAACGACTCTCCTGGTTCGCCCGTGAGTCCCAACGGGAATGGCGGCGCCCTGCATTCCTACACCGGGCCATCAGTCCGCAGAGTACTTCGAGACGTCGGCACCAGCGTTGCGGCAGCAGTGGCGCTGTTTTATGGAGTCGGCTACTTCGTCGTAGTGCTGTACTACCACGTCATGGGCATCCCCAGCACGTTAGCCAGCGGGAGGATTCTGCCCGCCGGCGTACTGCCCGTCCTCATGTACGCAGCCGTGCTCTGGCTCATTTACAGGCTCGTCGACCCTGCAAGACTCCATGCCCCTGGGGCGAAAGGCCGAGATTTGTGGGCTCCAGCTCTAGCCGCGCTCGGTAGCGTGAGTGTAGTGCTGTCCTCGATCGAGTTACTGTACTGCTCCCTCTCGGCGACGGCACTGACCGCGGCTGTCCCGGGTATAGGAGCCATGGTGGCGGTATTTACCAGCGGCGCCTTCCTGCTGGAGCTCTCGTCACGCGGCAATCGCAAGTCGGGTAAGGTACGACTGGCCGTCTACGGGACTCTGGCAGTCGTTGCCACGGTCTGGACTACCAGCACTTCCTTCGTTCTCATCGTCCTCGCCATGAGCGCCTGCGCGGCTGGAGTGGCGGGCTTGGCGGCGCGGCTCTTTCTCAGCACAGTGAGGCGAGCTAGCACCGGGCTGACAGTCATGCCTATCGGTGTCCCGGGGGGATTCATCCTCGCAGGCTTCATAGGTATCTTGTCACTAATGCTGTACGCGATAGGAGTGTACCCAAACCTTCCGCCGCACCTCGGAGGAGGGCAACCATCGCGGGTGCTCATAAAAGGTTCCCTCGGCACTGCGGGAGACTCCGCCTTCTTCGCTCAAGGCCTTTGGCGAAGGCTCGGAGACTACTACGTCTGCAGACTGGTCGAGCATGCTGGCGGACAATACTATATCAGGACTAGTACACTCAAAGGCGTGCGCTATGCTGTGGCCATACCTGAGAACAAGGTCGATATGGTGTTGTTTCCAGAGTTTGGGAGCCGCCGGCTGTCAGACGAGCAGTTTGTGAAGCTCTTCGCTGGGTTAGGTCGGAACGCGCCTACGTGGAAGCCCACACTGGAAGCGCCACCACCCGACTCTGCTTCACCCCCATGAACGACGACTCCGCGACATGGCCGGACTGGGCTCAGTATGCATACGCAGTATGCAGCAGCGCGCAGCGTCCCCCTGCCAACGCGCCTCCGGTGCGAGTTATCAGTTCTTGGTTCCTGGTTCGCAGTAGCGGACCCTGATTCCAGACGGCCATCCTGCTGCCCGTGTCACGCGGTTCATTATGATGAATTGCGAGCCGTAGGCCGCTAGCTGTCGGCCTCCCTCCGCGCCGATTTGACACGCCCGACCGTAGTTCTGCAGCTCTCACCTGACCGGTCGAACCCAGGTCAACACCAGACCAAGTGTCTCCTTACGGTGACACGGTGTAACCGTAGGGTGACACCTCCGGCCGTCCGTCTCTCGTAAGTCACGCATCTACGACCCGTCACCCTCTGGCATTGATATTGCACGCTAGGGAGCCATGCCCGAGCCGAATCCGGCCTTGCCGGAGACTGGAAATATGGGAAGTGCCCTCTTTTTCTACTTCGGGGACGACCCAGGGGTCAACGGAACCAGGAGTCGCCCGGATCGACTTGGACTGCATCGGAATCGGAAATGCGTAAAGCGGGAAGTGTCCCGGGTTTCCCCGGGTAGCCTGCAAGCCTAGGCCTAATGGGTCAGCGTCTGTCAGCATGCTGGCTCTGAAGGGAGGACTGACATGAAGGAAGCCACCCGTCCCAAGAAGAAGACAGCTCGGCCGGAGGAGAAGGCAGCCGCGCCCGCTCTGCGAAGACGCAGGCAACGCAACGTCACCATCGATCCGAGTGTCAACGACCTCCACCTGGCTCCCGGGGAGGTGCTCACGGAGAAAATCACCGTTCGGATTCCTGCTCGGCCGGAGGAGAAGTTCGACGTGTACTTCCTGGCGGATACTACCGGGAGTATGACGGACTACATCGGAACCGTCAGAGACGAAGTGCAGGCTATGATGGACACCCTTCGGGATTTGTACCCCGATATGGCATTTGGTGTGGGCAACTACAAGGACTTCCCAATTAGGAGCTCCCCGAACGCTACCTCGAGCCCATGGTGCTTTCAGCATCAGGTCAATCCGACTCTCACCACCCAAACTGTGGCCGATGAGATGAGTTCCTCCAAGTGGGACGCCAAATGGGGCGGAGGGGATGGACCGGAGGGTCAGTTCTACGCACTCGACCAACTCGCCACCAACCAAAGCATCGGTTGGCGAGCGGGCGCAAATCGGATTGTGGTTTGGTTCGGCGATGTGCCGGGACACGACCCAATACCTGCGGACTACGTCCCCAGTCCCATTGGAGAAGCGGATGTAATCGCAAGTCTTAAGCTCTCCTCCATTCAGGTGCTTGCCATCAGCACGATCACCAACCCGGACAATTATCCTGAGGGGCTGGATGGTGACCCGACAGTTGGGAGGAAAACCCCCTATCCGTTCTTTCCTTCCGGGAACTACACTGAGAACGGCACGGAGGAGCAGGCCACACGCATCGCGACTGCCACTGACGGCTCATACACGAAGTACACCAGCGGGGTCACTGCGGGCAGTCTCTGCGACACCATCATATCCATGGTCACGGCGGCCGTAGGCGGCTTCCAGAATGTCCATCTCGAGGCAACGGGAGGGACAGCGCCCCATGTGACGGAGATCGACCCCCCGAGTGGCTACGGTCCCTTGCCCGGGAATGAGGAACATGAGCTGGAGTTCACGGTCACCTTCACTGGACCACCCTGCGACAACACGGACAGAATCCATGAAGGCACGATCGACGTCGTCGGGAGAGTCCGTGAAGACGATGACCCAGTAACGTTGGCTCAGAAGCAGGTGAAACTCACCGTGCCGGCTTGTGCTCGCTGGTCCTATGCGGCGAAGTTCCTCTGTGGATACGTTGACGAGGCACCTCCGGGAGTCGTGCCACTTACGCAGGCTGCAACGCTTCGCCCCGGCATCTATGCGACAGAGGTGAACATTCTCAACCACAACGACTTCGACGTGACCATCCACAAGTACGTCTACCCCTTGGTCCGGGAAGGAAGGGCGGTGGGACGAGAGCCAAGCTCTGTAGGGCGTCGCATCGAGGATTCCATCACTCTGGAAGCTCATAGCGCTACCCTCGACGACTGCCGTCGTATCCGACAACTCATGGGTGGCCCTCGGCCCAGTGGAGAGCTCTCGGTCGGCTTCTTCGAGATTGTGAGCCCAGTTCCGCTGACCGTAACGGCGGTCTACACCGCCAACGATCTACGTGGGGTGTCTACAAGTGTGGACGTCGAGCAGGTAGGCGGTAATCGAATCAGAGGTTCGCGGGTTTCCGCATCTGAGGAGGCACATGCTGGCAGCGAGTGAGTGCCCAACGGCTCCACCCCAGTGTTCCGTGACTTTCGATCGCAAAGGAGGAAGAGATGGGTATTAAGGATCGCTTGAAGCGAAGAGCAGCAAGGAAGGAGAAGCGCGCAGACAACAAGGAGAAGCGTGCCGCAAAGTTAGCGGTCAAGGACAGGGAGAAGCGTGGATCGCGCAGGGAGAAGCGTGGATCGCGCAGGGAGAAGCGTATAGCGCATCTGCTAGAGAAGGCCAAGAAGCTGGACGCAAGGGCCGCGGAACTCAAGGCCAAAGCGAAGATAGTCGTTGGCGCGGAGGCAAAGCTATACAGCGTGAATTCCGTTGACAGCTGTCACATCAAGGTCACTTGGACCACGGATGGGGCGAAGTACGACAAGTTCAAAGTCCTCATCTCGAGTAGCTCAGTGTTTCGGTCGCAGAGAAGACAGAGGACCGTTGATGGGCCGAAGACGTCCTATGACTCCAAGACCGAGGGGGATGCCGGTCGGGTACTGAACATCCGGTACACTGTCCGGGTTCTCGGATATGCCCGCGGTACTGAGAAGATGATCGGTCGATGCATCGCCAAGAAGATCAAGTAGGAGGAAGCAAGTAGGGCGGAACACGACGTCCGAATCCGAGCGTGGCTAGACCCTGGCCTCCAGGCCTTTGCCGGCGAGGGTGAGGCCGGGGTTATGTCGGAGGGGGAAACGAGCGACACTTCCCCAATTTCTAGTCGGAAGCGTGTCAAGGCAATGGGAATCCCGGGGACGCAGTGGGCAGTTCCTGACGCGCGGCTGCCCGGTTGACATTCTCGCCCGCGAGTCCGTTCAGACCCGGGTGTATCCGAACGGTGACACCGTGTAACCGTAAGGTGACACTTCCGGCCGTCCGCTCCTCGTAAGTAACGCATCTGCGACCCGTCATTTTCTGGCATCAATCATGCAGGAGCCTGTTGTGGTCCGCAGGCGCGACCGCTCACCAGCCGGCATGCTGGTCAAGACATTGTCCGAAGCGTACACCCGCACCGGGTCTTTGGTTCGGAAACTGAGAACTAGGAGCCCAAAGGGTGACGCCGGAGCGGCTGCGACGCGAACTGGCGAAGATACCTCTCGACTTCGCCAGGCAGGTTCGAGGTGTTTCACCTCGGCAGACGTGCGGAGGAAGATCCATGTCGAAGGGAGGAGTTGATGCGAAATGTGAAGAGCGATTCAAGTCTCCTGATCCGGTCGCTTCTGCTGGCAGCGGCTGTCATGGTTGTGCTGTCCGGCTGCGCGAGCATACTCGGCCTGGTTACATACTACGACCCGACGACCTACAAGAACTTGACCGACCTGAAGCCGGAAGTAGCCGCGCTGCATGACACACTGCATCAGGCACCACTTGATTCGGCCAATGTGGCATCCGTGCGGCTCAAGCTGGCGCAGATGTATGAGTACGAGAAAGGCAAAGGTCCCCGGAACACTGAGACCGCGAGACAGCTGCAGTTCATCCGAGACATGTTCGAGGATCATCTGTCCCACGGTCTGCTCGCCGGCACCGCAAGCCCAACTGCGCTGAAGGGGTATTTGGGCAAGATGCAGAAGGCGTTCGACAAGGCCATTGAGACTGAGCGGCTCAAGAACAAGAACAAGTAGGAGCAACGATGCTATCGAGATGGGAAGACTTCGTTGACGGCTTAAGAGACGATGCCGGAGTCCTTGCCAAGAGCGAGCTGAAGGACCTGCTCGCCTGTGCCAAGACAGACTCGGTGACGTTCGTCAGGGACCAGGCGCTGGAACTCGAAAAGCACCTCAACGAGCTCGCGGCCGGTGCGATCACGAAGGACGAGTTCGAGGTGCTCGCGCGCGACACCAAGCGACTGACCGAAATGGAGGCACTGAAGATGAGCGTCGCCGCGAAGGCAAGCGCGCAACGGCTGGTCGACGGCATCGGCAATCTGATCATCAACGGCCTGCTGAGGCTGATCTAGCGTTCATGGCAGGCCCAACCGACTGCTCTTGTCGGCTGATTGCTGAGTTCGTTCAGATGAAGTCAGAATGCCCCGCGGAAGGCTAGTTCCAGACACGCAAGTTGCCAGCGCGCGGCATTCGCTGACTGAGCTAGCATTGACCGCCGGCGGTCATTAACACAAGGGAGAAGAACATGACGCTGTACAAGCTGGGCTCCAGAGGGAAAGAGGTGGAGCAGATTCAGCAGAAGCTAAAGGACGCAGGGCTGTACGCCGGCCCGATTGATGGCGAGTTCGGGGGCGGCACGCGGTCGGCGGTAATGACGTTTCAGGCACGAAACAAGCTAGAGGTTGATGGAATCGTCGGCCCAGCTACGTGGCAGGTGCTGTTCGCGGGCGCAATCGTCACGCTCTACAAACTGGGCTCCAGAGGTATAGAGGTGGAGCAGATCCAGCAGAAGCTCAAGGACGCAAAGCTGTATGCCGGCCCGATCGATGGCGAGTTCGGCGGCGGCACGCGCTCGGCTGTAATGACGTTTCAGGCACGGAATGGGCTGGACGTTGACGGAATCGTCGGTCCGAATACGTGGCGGGCGCTGTTCGCGGGCGCAATCGTCGAGCCAGCGCTGTCCGCCAGATCGCTTGACTACAAGTGCCTTGCGCTGACCGGCTCATTCGAGAACGGAGTCGGGATTCCCGAGTGCTTCGCCGGGATCAGCGGCGATTTCGACGGGCAGGGAATCAGCTTCGGGGCATTGCAGTGGTGCTTCGGTCAGGGCTCGTTGCAGCCGCTGCTGAAGGAGATGGCTGCTAATCACACTGAGACCATGCGGACAATCTTCCAGGACCGATACCAGGAATTGATCGATGCCCTGAACTCGCCGCACGTAGAGCTGATGAACTTCGCCCGGTCGATTCAGGACCCGGTCAAGTACTTCCTCTACGAGCCTTGGCGGGGCATGTTCCGTACGCTTGGGCGCAGCGGTGAGTTCCAGCAAATCGAGCTGCATCACGCCGCCCAGAAGTACCGGACAGCGCTGGGCATGGCCGGTACCTACAATCTGGGATCGGAACGTGCCGTGGCGTTGATGTTCGACGTCGCGACCCAGAACGGCAGCATCCGCAACAGGACTGGAGAGCGCATCCGCGACGGCTACAACGCACTCGACACGACCCTGTCGAAAGACGACCTCGAAGTAGCCCGGATGCAGGTCGTCGCCAACTGCGCCGCCGAGGCATCGCTTCCGCGTTGGATCGAGGACGTGCGGCGGCGCAAACTCTGCATTGCGAATGGACGAGGCGTGGTCCACGGCACCGACTACGATATTGAAGCCCAATTCGGCATCCGCTTGGCCCGCATATAGTGGGCATGGCGGACTACGGCGCTCCAACGTTCGGGTGACTTTGAAGCATAGACTGCAGGTCGGGCGCACTGCTTCACCGCATTGCATCATAAGAGGAGGTAACAATGACACCAAAGGCTGACGCCGTCTTCGAAGGCGGCGGAGTCAAAGGAATCGGCCTGGTCGGGGCCATCGCCGAGATTGAGAAGGCAGGCTACGAGTTCGTGAACCTGGCCGGAACTTCCGCCGGCGCGATAGTCGCCGGGTTGCTCGCGGTCGGGTACAAGGCCGCTGACATCAAGACGAAACTCGAGGAGTTGGACTACCGCAGCTTCATGGACAAGGGGCTGCTGGACAAGTTCGGAATCGCCGGTAAGGCCATGAGCATCGCCTTCGAGTTTGGGATCTACGAAGGGAAGTACTTCCACGATTGGTTTGAGGGGCTGCTTCAGGAAAAGAAGAAGACCCGGTTCGGTGACTTGATAACCGAGTGGCCCAACGAAGAGAAATACCGATACAGGTTGCAGGTTATTGCCGCGGACCTGACCGACCAGCGGATGCTGGTGCTGCCCCGCGACCTCAAGAGCTTCGGGCTTGACCCGGACGAGTTCCCAATCGCCCGGGCGGTTCGGATGAGCATGAGCATTCCCCTGTTCTTCGAGCCGGTGAAGCTGAAGGACAAGGACGGCCGTGTCCACATCATCGTGGACGGCGGGCTGCTCAGCAACTACCCGATATGGCTGCTGGACGACGGCACCCCGAACCCGCCCTGGCCAACCCTTGGGTTCAAGCTGGTCGAGCCGGCAGAGCGGAAACTCGGCACGGCCGACTGGAAGCCCATCGACGGGCTGCTGGACTACCTCAAAGCCATGTTGGGGACGCTCACCAGTGCTCACGACCGCTTCCACGTCTCCAATTCCAAAGGCGACTACCAGCGCACCATCGGCATCCCGACCACGGTCACTGCCGGCGGGAAGAACAGGGAAATCAAGGCCACGGACTTCGACCTGACCAAAGAAGACAGCCGGTTGCTCTACGAGAACGGCGCGGCCGCCGGCCGCAAGTTCCTGGACACCTGGGACTTCGACGCATGGAAAGCCAAGTACAGGTCGGCCCATAGCTGAGCCGACGACTGCAGGCAGGCAACCGTGGCACCCTAGCTGACGAAGGAGAAGGCAATTCCGGCGACGCAGTAGGCGACTCCTGATGCGCGGCTGGCCGTTTGACAATCGTGCCCGCTATTGGTTCACCCCAAACCCCGCACCATGGTGAGCCGACAAGACGGTCCCTGCCAGGACGCAGAGCAGCGCCATCGTCGAACGAGCAGGGGTTCCACCCCTCTGCGGAAAACAGGGGACAGTCCCTCGGAGCGCCCACGTCGGGCTGTCGGACAGGAACTCGGCGCGCGGTACAGTCCCCGTTTTCCGCACGTGCACCTGTGACCCCTTGGGGTGAACAGCTTGCGGGTTTGACAACCCCACCCGCGAGTCCTAGAATCCGCCCGTGACCGATGACGCGATGGCGATTGAGGAAGGCATTGTGAGGTGAGCTGCATTCGATGAAGGTCTGTATTGTCGGGGCCTCGGGGAAGCTCGGTACGTACATGGTGCAGCACGCGCTGGACCGGGGCTGTGAGGTGGTCGGCGTCTGCCGGGAGCGGAGCGTGGGCAAGCTCGACGCGTTCAAAGGACGCATCACAATCTTTCCCGGCGCCACGAACGACCGCGAGGTCATCAAGCACGCAGTCGCCGGGTGCGACGGCGTGCTTTGCGTGCTGGTTCCCTGGGGAGCTCACCACTATTCGTCGGGAACGGCCCAGGCGGTAATCGACTTTGCGCGGCCGGGCGCGCGCCTGGTATTCTCCTGCGGCTGGCATATCACGCGGGACGGCAAAGACGTGTACTCGCCGGGCTTCAGAGCAACCATGAGGGCCATGACCTGGTTCACGCGGGTCGTTCGCGTGGTGGACATCGACGACCAGGTGGAGGCGTGCCGGCGGATATTCGCCAGCGACACGCGGTGGACGGTCGTGCGCGGGAGCGACCTTGAGGAGGGCGAGAGCGAAGGCCTGCCCGTATGGAGCCGGCACGTGGGTGACCCTATACTCAAGAGCAACACTGTGCGCCGCGCGGACTTCGCTCTGTTCATGGTCGAGGCCCTCAAGAACGACGAGCTGGTCCGCGAAGCCCCGGCGATTGTCGGCTGCCTCACACCCTCGGCGGTCGCCCACGTCGCTGCAGCCGGGCGGTAGTCCCGGGGCAATCCCGGCGACACGATAGGCGATTTCTGACGCGCGGCATCTCCCCTGCCAACGCGCCTCCGGCGCGAGTTATCAGTTCTTGGTTCCTAGTTCGCAGTAGCGGACTCCTGATTCCAGACAGCCAACCCATTCCAGATTGTAGATTAGCCGCGCCTCCGGCGCGGCCCGCCGCCTTGACAACTCGCCCTGCAGGCGTAAGATTCGGCCCGTGGTGAACCCCGAGCCCCGCCCGGTCCTGCGCGGAAACCAGCCAGGTACCGTGTCCCCGAATATCCCCGTGCTGGCTGGCCCGTTGCCCGCAACCAGGACGTACCCAGTACCGCGTTCCGCCGGCCGGGGCAAAGGACCAGACCGCCTTCGCTCCGGCACGGCTGCGGCCGGAGGAAGGCAGGCTATCCCCGCGTCGACGGGCGGCGCCTGACATGAACCAGAGCCCGCAGTCGGAGATGTTCGCGATGTTCGCCAAGCAGCTTGAGGGCCTGCAGGCAAAGGACCTGAACGCGCGCCATCGGGCCGCAATGGCAGAGGCCTTCATTCAAGGCAGGGCCATGATGCCGGCTGCCGAGCTTTTCCAGTGGTTCAGCCGGGCCACGCAGGTCTTTGTGGACGCCGAGCAGTGGCAGTTCCTTGCGCCCAAGTACGAGTCTATGGTGCAGTTGCTCGAGGCCGAGCCGAAGCCTGACCATTCGAGCCTGGCCCGCGCCCTCCAGACCCTGGCGAGAATCCGGCACGCGCTGGGCGAGGATTCCCGGCCCCTGCTCGAACGCGCACTGGCAATCGTTGCTGAAACCGGGGGCAGGAACTCGGCTGAAGCAGCCTCTCTTCTCGCCGCGCTGGCAAACCAGGAGTTCAGCAGCGGCAGGTCGGCCGAAGCCGAGCGGTCATTATGGCGGGCGCTGGCGATTGCCGCGAGCAGGCACGGGGCCAGCAATCAGGAGTGGGCGAGTGCTTTGGCCGAACTCGCCACGGCGGTGGGGCGGTCGGGCAGATACGAGGAAGCCGAAGGCCTGTTCCGTGAGGCCCTGCGGATTCTCGAAGACGCGCTCGGGCCCGAGCACCCGGAGGTCGCCCTGAACCTCGCCCGGTTGGGTGCAGTACTGCACAGCCGGGCGAAACACGCCGACTCCGAGCTGCTGCTGCGGCGGGCACTGGCAATCCAGGAGAGTGCCCTGGGCGCTGGTCATCCGAGCGTTGCGAGGAATCTCGGCGTCCTTGCTACAGTACTCGACAGCCAGGGCAGGTATTCGGAGGCGGAGCTGCTGCTGCGCGACGCTCTGACAAGGCAGAGTGAGCAATCCGGTCTGTACCACGCCGATATCGCCGGCGGCCTCGGTCACCTGGGAAGTCTCTTCATCTCGCTGGGCATGTACGTTGACGCTGAGCTGCTGCTGCGAAGGGCATTGTCCATCAATGAGGATGTGCTGGGACCAGAGCATTCGGCGACGGCTGGGAGTCTGGACGACCTGGCCGCGGTTCTGTACAGACAGGGCAAATACGGCGAGGCTGAGCCGCTGCAACGGCGGGCGCTGGCGACGCGCGAGAGGGTGTTCGGTCCCGAGCATTCAGACGTGGCGGAAAGCTTGAACAACCTGGCCACGGTGTTGTACGTCCAAGGCAAGTTTGCCGAGGCCGAACCGCTGCACCGGCGCGCGCTGGCCATCAGGGAGAAGGTCCTCGGGTCAGAGCACCCGGATGTTGCCAAGAGCCTGAGCAGCCTGGCCAGTCTGCTGAACGCACGGGGCAAGTATGCCGAGGCCGAGCCGCTGCACCGGCGGGCGCTGGCCATCAATGAGAAGGTGCTTGGCCCGGAGCATCCGAACGTTGCCAGGATTCTGAACAACCTGGCCAACATCCTGCTGGCACAGGGCAAGTATGCCGAGGCCGAGCCGCTGTATCGGCGGGCGCTGGCCATCAAGGAGAAGGTCCTCGGGTCAGAGCACCCGGATGCCGCCACGAGCCTGAACAACCTGGCCGAGCTACTGAGAGCGCAGGGCAAGTCTGCCGAGGCCGAGCCGCTGTATCGGCGGGCGCTGGCCATCAACGAAAAGACGCTGGGCCCTGAGCACCCGGAGGTTGCCATGAGCCTGAACAACCTGGCCGAGCTGCTGCAGTTGCAGGGCAAGTACACCGATGCCGAGCCGCTGGCGCGGCGCTCGGTGGCGATCGGTGAAGTGGCACTCGGACCCGAGCATCCTGACGTAGCCGTAGGCCTGAACACCTTGGCCGAGCTGCTGGGAGCACAGGGCAAGTCTGCCGAGGCCGAGCCGCTGCACCGGCGCGCGCTGGCCATCAGGGAGAAGGCGCTGGGGCCGAAGCATCCGCTTGTCGCCGAGGTGCTTGAGGACCTTGCCACGTTGTGTCGGGCCACCGGCAGAGATGACGAGGCCAAAGCGCTTGAGCAGCAGGCCGGCGTAGTCCGGTCTGGGGAGAAGTAGTGGAGCAGGCCGACCACGGGGCGCGATGAAACGAGCTCTGCCCTCCCGCACCCCGGCGTGCGGCAACTGGCTCAGGGCGACGCTCCGCGTCGATTTCAGACTGGCCTGACCATCGGCCATTTGACATCCCCGCCCGGGAGTCCTAGAATCCGGCCGTGATTGAGCTTACCTCGGGCCTGACGGGCCTGGGATCAGGTGACGTGTCTGCGAATTCCGTGCGGCCATGAGCTAGAGAACTACGAGCCGACAGGAGGAAACCATGGATGGCGAAACCGGGAAGACCGAACGTACGTGGACTGAGGAGATCGAGGTCGCCGGGGCCGAACTGGTCGACCACGTCAAGGAGCTGGTCAAGGCCGGTAATGTCCGACGAGTGATTCTGAGGACACCGGACAACAAACTGCTGCTGGAGATACCACTCACCGCCGGTGCGGTCGCCGGCGGAGTTGTCGTGCTGGTTGCGCCCGTCCTGGCGGCGCTAGGCGCGATGGCCGCGCTGCTGGCCAAGGTGAAGGTCGAAGTCATCCGAACCGACAAGCCTGACCGCTGAGCTGAATCGCGGAGTCGCAGGGCACGACCTAGTTCCGCCCGACCCTCTGACCCGTCTGCCCGCGACTAGTTAGTTCCTGGTTCTCAGTTCCTGGTTCCTGGTTCCAAGTTCCTGGTCCGCCACTCGGTCCCCTTGTCCATCGGTCTCTCAATCCCTCTCCCCCGCCGTTTGCAGATTGGCAGACCCCAGACTTGGTGGTCTTGGCGTCCTTGGCGGTTGTATCTTGGTGTCTTTGTGGTGGACTTCGTTCCCGTCCTACTGCTTTTGACTTCGCCGGAGGCGTTCGCTATACTGACCGGCCATGCGAGGGTGGCGGAACTGGCATACGCGCTGGATTTAGGATCCAGTCCTTAACCGGATGGGGGTTCAACTCCCCCTCCTCGCATGAAGATAGGGGCCCAGGATTCCAGGAATCGAGGGGTCTAGTGTCCGACCTGGAATCACTCGAGTCCTTGACCCCTTGAATCCTCGAATCCTCGTTTTGGCAAGGAGTGCTATTTGGAAAAGACGGTCAGGTCACCGAAAGAGTGGCTGCGCGAGATTGACGTTACAATTGAGCCCGACAAGCTGACGGCAAAGATCGAGGAGTCGTTCCTCGACTTGCAGCCCAAAGCCGTTGTACCGGGATTCCGGGTTGGCCACGTGCCGCGCGCGGTCCTCGAACGCCGCATCGGCAGCCAGCTTGAGTCCGCTGCCGCCGAGGAATTGGTCGAGGACGCGATCCGGGAAGTGCTGACCGACGACTCAATCAAGCCAATCACCCAGCCCAAGTTCACCGACCTCGAAATCGCGCCGGACAAGACCATCAAGTTCCAGCTCTCCTACGAGGTGATCCCCGAATTCCAGTTGAAGGATTACGTCGCCCTCGCGCTCAAGCAGGAGGAGCCGACCGGGTTCGAGGCCGAGTTCGAGCGCCGGCTGCAGGAGCTGCGCGAGAAGTGCGCGACCTTCAAACCGGTCAGCCGGGCCGCGCAGGAACACGATTTCGTGGTGGTCGACTACAAGACATTCGTCGGCGAGACCGAAACCGGCAAGCCGCGCACCAACGTGATGATGGAACTCGGCGACACGATGAACTCAGCCGAGGTCAATACGGCGCTGGTCGGGACCCGGCCTGGCGATGAACGGACCGCAGCGACCACGTTCCCAGCCGACCACACGGACAAGAATCTTGCCGGCAAGACCCTGACCTACAAGTTAGCTGTCCGTGACGTGAAGGAACGCATCATGCCCGAGGTCAACGAGGAATTCGCGACCGACCTCGGGTTCGAGAGCATGGACAAGCTCCGTATCGAGATCAACGAGTCGATTCTGGCCGACCGCCACCGCCTCGCACAGAACGGACTCAAGAATCAGGCTTTCGACTTCCTCACCGTCGAGCACCAGTTCGAGCCGCCCGAGTCATGGGTGGAGTCGTCGCTCGACCGACTGCGCACTCAGTATAACCTGCCCGAGGACGACGCGACCCGGCAGAAGTTGATGCCGGTAGCACAGAAGTGGGCGAAGTTCGACTGCATCGTGGCCCGGATTGCCGAGAAGGAAGGCATCACCGTGACCGACGAAGAGCTAAAGGAACAGGCGCAGGAGGTGGCCGAGGAGTCGAAGCGGCCGGTCGAAGAGGTCGAGTCGATGCTCGGCAGCGCCATCTACAAGAACCAGCTCCTGCGCGAAAAGGTGCTCAAGCTCATCGTGGACAAGGCAAATGTCAACCAGACAGAAGCACCAATTACCACGTCCCCATGACCAACCAGAATCTGAAATCGGAAATCTAGAATCCAGAATGGACCGTGAGTTGGAGGTTCCTGTGCTAATTCCAATGGTCATCGAACAGACCGGCCGGGGTGAACGTGCCTACGACATCTACTCCCGGCTGCTGAAAGAGCGTATCATCTTCCTGGGCTCGCCGATTGACGACAACGTCGCCAATCTCATCGTCGCCCAGTTGCTCTTTCTTGAGGCCGAGGATTCGGAGAAGAACATCAACCTGTACGTCAATTCGCCGGGCGGTATGGTCTCCTCCGGCCTTGCCATCTACGACACGATGGGCTACATCAAGGCCAAAGTCTCGACTACCTGCGTCGGCGAGGCGGCCTCGATTGCCGCGCTGCTCCTCGCGGCCGGCGAGAACGGCAAGCGGTTCGCCCTGCCCAATGCCCGGGTGATGATCCACCAGCCTTCGGCCCATGGCATCTCCGGCCAGGCCACGGACATCGAGATACACGCCAAGGAGATACTCAAGCTCAAGGAAGAACTGTCGAAGATCATGGCCAAGCACACCGGCCAGCCCCTTGAGCGAGTCATCGCGGATTCGGACCGCAACTTCTTCATGTCCGCGGAAGAGGCCAAAACCTACGGCCTGATTGACGACGTAATCGAGAAGCGGAAGTGACCACCGGCCCGAAGCGGCGACGGCCGACCCGTAGCCGCTGTTCGTTCTGCGGCATCGAAGGCAGCCCGCAAACGAAGCTGGTCCAGGGCCGAACCGGCCGCATCTGCGAACGCTGCGCTGCGACGGTATCCGGCCTCTTCCTCGAGCAGAATGACGCGCCCCGGATTCACCCGCCGCCAACGGTGCCCAAACCGGCCGAAATCAAGGCCTTCCTTGACGAGCACGTCATCGGGCAGGAACACGCCAAGAAGGTCATCTCGGTCGCGGTCTACAACCACTACAAGCGGGTCTTCTCGCGCCGGACCGACATCGAAGTTGAGAAATCGAACATCCTGCTCATCGGCCCGACCGGCGTGGGCAAGACCCTGATTGCCGAGACCCTTGCCCGGTTCCTCCACGTCCCGTTCTCCATCTCGGACGCCACGCCGCTGACCGAGGCCGGCTACGTCGGCGAGGACGTCGAGAACATCCTGCTGCGCCTGGTCCAGGCCGCGGGCGGTGATGTTCGAAAAGCCGAAACCGGTATCATCTACCTCGACGAGATCGACAAACTGGGCAGGAAAACCGACTCGCCGTCGATTACCCGCGACGTTTCCGGCGAAGGCGTCCAGCAAGCCCTGCTGAAAATCCTCGAAGGGACGATCGCCAGCGTGCCGCCGCAGGGCGGCAGAAAGCACCCGGAACAGCAGTACATCCCGGTCGACACGCACCACATTCTGTTCATCTGCGGCGGGACGTTCGACGGCCTCGAACGGGTCGTCGAGCACCGTATCCGGTCAAGCACCCTCGGGTTCGGCGCCGACATCACCGAACGTAGACAGCGGACCTGCGACGAGCTTCTGCCGCTGGTCGAACCGGATGACCTCGTCAAGTACGGGCTGATACCGGAATTGGTCGGCCGGTTGCCGGTCATCGCCGGGCTGCACAGCCTGTCCAAGGAAGCGCTGGTCGACATACTGACCAAGCCGCGCAACTCGCTGACCCGCCAGTTCGCCTTCTACTTCGAAATCGAAGGCGTGAAGCTAACCTTCACGCCGGAGGCGCTCGGGGCGGTGGCAGAGGTCGCCGCCGCGCGAAAGACCGGCGCCCGCGCCCTGCGCGCGGTGCTGGAAGAAACGATGCTCAACATCATGTTCGAGCTGCCTTCGCGCCCGGACATCGAGGAGTGCATCATCACCGACCGCACTGTGAAGGCGAAGCAGCCGCCCGAGTACGTCCCCAGACGGCTGCAGCGCAAAGCTCAGTAGCTTCTTCTTAGGTCCGCGTCCTCAATTCTGCCTTCTCACTTCTGCCATCTGACTTCTCACTTCGCCCGTTCCTAAGCACTACCCCTCCGGCTCAAACTGGTCCTTGGACGCCCCGCAGACCGGACAGAGCCAGTCTTCGGGCAGCTTCTCGAAGGGCGTGCCGGCCGGAACGCCGTTGTCCGGGTCTCCAACCGCCGGGTCATACACATACCCGCATACCTGACAGACGTACTTCTTCATCTTCTTGTTCCTTTCAACACTCTCGACGCTGTTCGTGGCCATCGACGCCGCATAGGTCGGCGCGTTCTTGCCGGTCTTGCCGCCTTTGACTTCGTGGTAGTAGGCGTAGGTCAGGGGCGCGCCCGGCCGTACCAATTCGCTCGCGACCACGTCCGCAATGAGAGTCGTGTGCGAGCCGCAGTCGACAGCGGTCCTGACCTTACCCTCGATCACTGCCAGCGTGTGCTCGGTCAGCAGCGGACAGCTGGTCAGTCCGTCCCGGTACTTCGCGTGGGCAAACTTCTCGTAGTTACGGCCGGAGTGGAATCCGAATACGCCGATGAAGGGCAGTGGTGTTTCCTGCTCCAGAACCGAGACCGCGAATATGCCGGTTCGGATGATGAACTCGTGGGTCAGATTGGCCTTGCTGACGCTGACCGAGACCTGGCAGGGCTCGCCCGCCACCTGGACGACAGTGTTGACTATGCAGCCGTTCCGCTGGTCGGCGTCGCGTGCGGTGAGGACGTACAGACCGTACGTGAGCACGTTGAGCGCTGCCAGGTCAACCCGGGACCAGTCGATGTCGCAGTGGGCACCGGCGCCGGCCTGCTCAATCACTTGCCGACCCGTTCTCTCAGCTTCGACGCGATGACTTGGCCGAACTCCCGGCACTGAGCCAGCGCGGCCGCATCCGGTACGAACTTCAATCTGAGTGCCGGCGCTGCCAGCTCCACGCCCATTTGCCGGAGATACTCCTCGATATGGGTGGTCGCCTCGCCGCTCCATCCGTACGAACCGAATGCCGCGCCGATGAGGTTCTTCGGCTTCAGACCCTTCGCATAGGTCAGGACGTCGGCCACCGTCGGGAACATACCGTTGTTGATGGTCGGTGAGCCAACCAACAGCGCACCGGCGCAGAGCAACTCGGTCATCACGTCGGCCCGAGTGCTGCCGTGCAGCGGCATCATGCAGACGTCGGTGCCGGCCTCGGCCATCGCGTCGGCAATCGTGCGCGCCATCAGGCTCGTGCTCTGCCACATCGTGTCGAAGGTGATAATTGCCCGGTTTTCCGGCTTCTGCTCCGCCCATTTCGCGTACCAGCCGAGAATCGTACCCAGGTCCTTTCGCCATATCGGCCCGTGGTCCGGGGCAATCGTCTTGATGCTGATACCCAGCTTGCCGACTCGCTCCAGCAGCTTCAGTACCAGCGCCGAATACGGCAGCAGAATGTTGGCGTAGTACTTCCGGCCTTCGAACAGCATGTCCGCGGGGTCGGTCTCGTCGGCGAACCGCTTGCCCGAGGCCAAGTGCATGCCGAACCCGTCCTGTGCGAAGAGCAACTCATCTTCGGCCAGGTAGCTGACCATCGAATCGGGCCAGTGGAGCATCTTCGTTTCGAGGAAGGTGAAGCTCAGGCCGCCGAGCTTGAGCGTTTCCGCGTCTTTCACCGGCGTTATCTGGTGGTTGTGGTGCAATTGGGCCGCAAGGTTCTGCACACCCATCTGCGACGCATAGACCTTGTCCGGCTTGATGATGTCAATCACCTGCGGCAGAGACCCGGAATGGTCCATCTCCGCATGCTGAGATATTATCACCTTCACGTTCGCCGGGTCAGTGACAGACGCCACCCGTGCGAGCATCTCGTCCCGGAACGGTGCCTTGACCGTATCGATCAGCACCGGGTACTCGCCCATCACCAGGTAGGCATTGTACGTGGAGCCGCGTTGGGTCGAGTAACCGTGAAAGTCCCGCAGGCCCCAGTCAACCGCGCCGACCCACCAGACGTGCTCACTGACCTTGACGGCAGAGAAGCTCGAACTGCTCATGCGCATCCTGCGGGGGAGGCCTAGGCCCCGGCCGCCGCGCCCATCGCGTAGAGCGCAGACAGCTCCGGCGCCAGCACGAACGTCCGCGTCCCGAGCTCGCGATCCAGCATCAGTACGCCGCGACCGTCGTTGCCGACCAGCCTCAGGTCCTGGACGACCTTGGACGAGCTCGCTTCCTCTTCGACCTGCTCGTCCACAAACCACTGCAGCATGGTCGAGGACCCATGGTCACCTTCGGCCTGGGCCAGCTTGACCAAACCGTCGATCTGGGCGGTTATGAACTTCTCGTGCTCGTACGCGGCCTCGAAGGCAGCTAGTGGCGACTTCCAATCCTGCGGCGGAACCGCCAGCGGGTGGAACTTCACGTGCCCGCCCCGTTCCACAATGTGCTTGTAGAACCGCATCGCGTGAGTCACTTCTTCCTGCACCTGGGCCCGCATCCACGTGCCCATGCCCGCAAACCCCTCGGCGTCGAAGTACGCGGCCATCGACAGGTAGATGTAAGCTGACTCCAGTTCGAACTTGATTTGCTCGCTGAAGGCCTCTTCCATCTTCTTCGGAATCATGCTCACGCCCCTTTCCACAGACCGTGGATGTTGCAGTATTCGCGGGCGAAGACCTCTGCGGCCTCGACCGAGAAGAACGCCTCGGGTGCCTGCCCCGGCGAGAGGAAATGCCGGTACGCCTTGTCACCGGCCACGAGTTCTATCCACTCGATGAAGTGCTTCTCCTCCATCGGGTGCGGCACGCTGCCGACCTTCACCTTGTAGCCGCCCGCGACCTTCTCGATCACCGGTACGTGCTTCTCTTTCGCCGCATCGGTCGTGTTCTCGACCAGCAGCTTCATCGGCTTGCCGCAACAGACCAGCTGCCCGGCGCCACCGTGCAGCACCTCGACGATGTTACCGCAAACCTCGCACCTGTAGACTTCCATACGCTTCGCCATCTTAGTTTCCTCCTCTGTCGAACATGTCAGCTCCTACCCGATGAGCCGGGTATCAGGCCCGGTGAAACCGCACTCCGGAATGTAGCACGTCACGTCCACGAACTGACAATGCTCGTGGCACGACGGACATGTCTCCGGCGGCTGTTCCGCCTGAATGACATAGTGACACTTGCTGCACTGCCAGTGCGGTGCCGTCGGCGGAACCGCTTTCGGAGCAACCGGTTCCTGCCTGACCCGTGGCCGGGTTTCGGCCGCACCCGCCGCCTCTTCACCAGCGAGCATCATCGGCTTGCCGCAACAGACCAGTCTGCCACCGCCCTGGTGAACCACCGCGACTATCTGTCCGCATACACTGCAGCTATAAACCTGTTGTCTTGCCGTCATTGATCATCCCTTTCCGCGCCCTGGACTACTGCAACTCCTTGACTGCCTGCAGCACCGGCGCATAGTCCGGCTCGGTGCCAGTTTCCTTCACCAACTGCATGTAGCGGATGACCCCCTGCCGGTCGACAACGAAGACGGCACGGGCCAACAACCGGACGTCCTTGACCAGCACGCCGTATGCCGTGCCGAATGATGCATCCCGATGGTCGGATACGGTGATGACCTTGTCTATGCCCGCGGCCCCGCACCACCGCTTCTGGGCGAATGGCAGGTCCATGCTGACCGTCAGGATGACCACGTCGGGCCCCAGCTTCACCGCCTCGGCGTTGAAGCGCCTCGTCTCGAGATCGCACGTCGGCGTGTCCAACGATGGCACCGACGCAATTACCACCACCTTGCCCTTGAACTGAGACAGCGCTACCGGCCTCAGGTCATTGCCGACCGCGGTGAAGTCCGGTGCCGCGTCTCCGACCTTGAGCTCATTGCCCAGCAATGTGGCGGGATTGCCGCCAAAGATGACTGCCCCGACCCGCTCCGTCATTGGTTTCTCCTTGTTCATGCTCTACCCGGTCGGACTGCTGGCGCAGGCCAGCACCAGAGCCAGCGCCGCGACCGAGACCAGTCTCACCAATTCTCGCCCAGCAACTCGAAGTAAGCCTGCGGGTGCGCGCATGCCGGACACTGCGTCGGCGGCTCGGTGCCCTCATGCAGAAAACCGCAATTCAGACACCGCCAGACGACCTTCTTATCGCGCTTGAACACCCGGCCCGCCTCGATGTTCGCCGCCAGGTCCCGGTAGCGCTTCTCGTGCTGCTTCTCCGCAACCGCGATGTTACGGAATGCGGCCGCGATGTCGGCAAAGCCCTCCTGCTCAGCGGTCTTCGCGAAGTCGGGATACATGGTGCCCCACTCGTACATCTCGCCCGCAGCCGCAGCCCTCAGGTTCTCCAGCGTCGTCCCGATCTTGCCCGCCGGGAACGCAGCCTGCACCGTGGCCTCGCCGCCCTCCAGGAACTTGAAGAACCGCTTCGCGTGCTCCTTCTCCTGGTTCGCGGTCTCCTCGAATATCAGCGATATCTGGACCAGGTTTTCCCTGCGCGCCTGGCCCGCGAAATACGTGTAGCGATTGCGTGCCTGCGACTCACCGGCAAAGGCGGTCAGCAGGTTCTTCTCGGTCTTGCTTCCTTTGAGCGCCATCTGGATACTCTCCTTGGATTCACGTTTTGTATGGATGCGGCTTCGGCGCCGACAGCCATTAGACTTCTCCTATGTCCCGCTGGATTCGGAAGCTTGGCCCCGCAGGTGGGCAATCTCATCCTGCAGGCCGAGTATCAGTTCGACCGCGTCGAGACCGATGTCGAAATCGGTCATCAGCCGGTGGATCCGGCGCAGCCGCGCGATGTCCGAATCCTCGAGCAGCAACCGGCCGGCCTCGGCCGTCCGGGCGCGAATGACCTCCCGCTGCACGCACTCGACGATGACGAGTTCGTCGAGCCCCGTCAACTCAACCAGCACCCTGACCTCGTAGCCCGCCATCACTTCTCCTCAGGCCGCACCCCGGCCAGCTCCTGGAACAGGGCCCGCTCTTTCTCGGTGAGTTTCGTCGGCAGGCGTACCTCGATAACCACGTACAGGTCGCCGCGCGTGCCGGTCTCGCCGTTGGCCGGCATCCCCTGGCCCTTGAGCCGAAGCTCGTTTCCGGACTGCGTCTCAGCCGGTACCCGAAGCCGCGCCTTGCCCTCCAGCAGCGGGACGGTCACTTCGCCGCCGAGCAGCGCGGTATACAATGGAACCTGGACCCGCGTTTGCAGATCATTGCCCTTGCGGCCGAACCGCGGGTCATCCTCAACCGTGATAACCAGCCAGAGGTCGCCGGGTTGTCCCCGCCGGCCGGGCATACCCTGGCCCTTCACTCGCATGCGCGAGCCGTTATCGACACCGGGCGGTATCTTCACCTCGATAGTCGGCCCGCCGGCGTGTTTCATTCTGCGGACAGTGCCCTTGAACGCCTCGGCCAGCGTTATGGCAATCGGCTGCTCGATGTCGCGCCCCCGGCTGGCCCGCGGCCGAGCCTGCGCTCCCTCGCCCCCGAACATGTACGTGAAGAAGTCCGAGAACGGCGCGCCCTCGCCGAACAGGTCCTGAAGATCCTCGGCCGTGTACCGCGTGCGCCCGCCCTGTCCCGGCCCCGCCTGATAGCGGCTCCAGTCAAAGTCACCGGCCTGCCCTGCCTGCTGGGCCTGCTGCCAGTCTGAACCGAACTGGTCGTACTTCTTCCGCTTGTCCGCGTCCCGTAGGACCTCATACGCCTCGTTGATTTCCTTGAACCTGCTTTCCGCCTCGGTCTTGTTCGGGTTGCAGTCAGGATGGTACTTCAGCGCCAGCTTCCGGTAGGCGGCCTTTATCGCCTTCTCGTCTGCGTCCTTGGGGACGCCAAGAACCTCGTAGTAGTCCTTGTATTGCACAGCCACCGGCTAGCTCCTAGCAGCTCACTTCTGCATCTGCTGGCTGAGTTCGAGTAGCACGCCGCCGGTAGCGGAAGGATGAATGAACCCAATCATGGTACCGTGCGCGCCCGGATGCGGCACCTTGTCGATCAGCCTCACCCCGGCAGCGTCC
>CAYOCZ010000009.1:0-14249 GCA_964402475.1 uncultured bacterium
GCTTCATAGCGTGTCAGGCCATTCTAGCCGCGTCTCGGCCTCGTGTCCAACTCAGGCATGCCGAAGGCTGTGAGCTGTTGGCCGTCGGCTGTCATCATCATCTCGACCAAGCTCACCATCCGAGGCCGAGCCCTGCCGCCAATCTGCAATCTGCAATCTGAAACACCGCTATGCCGCGCCTTGACATCGCTCAGCTATTGGGTGGCTGTCCCTGATTCTCTCCTGCGTCTCCGCCGCCAGGCGTAATACGCCTTCCGGTAGCGGCGCGTTTCTCTCCGTCCCGCTGAGGTCAACTTCCAAACCGCCCTCGCGCCGCCCGGCACGGGCTCGACGAGCCGGCGACGCTCCAGGCAGGTGAGCAGGGACCCGCTAGTGTGAAGCCCGGCGGCGGTGAGCGGGCCTTTCGTGTATAGCCGCATGGCCACCTCAAACTGCTTCAACGTGCTCAGCTTCCGGGCCTGCACAAGATGATCTGACGGCAGTGCCCGGTTCGGTTCATCCGCTTGGCGCTTCGGCACTCGTTCGAGGCGCAGGTCGCGGATGGCCTGCCGCACGCGCTCCTCGCCGTAAACAGGAATCACCGGTTGGCCCGAGATCACGTAGGGGCGGCCGGCTTCGATACCTACCACCTGGAGCAGCCGGACTATCTCAGTCAATTCGGAGAAGTCCCAGGCCCTCAGCCTGAGCTCGTACTCGCGCTTGCACCTGTGCAAACCCTCATTGGTGCCGCGGTCGTGGCTCGATAGGCGCACACAGCCGGACCTCGCATAGAGCTCACGCAGCCGAGCGGCCGCAGCGGCTATCCTATCGGCCTTGGACTTCCCCAATCTCTGTTTCCTTCATTCGATAGCGATATACACACTGATCGACAAAGGCCGCTGAGACCAACCGCCGATGCACGATGTACGATTCCTCGCCCCGCCGTCTCCATCAATCTGCAATCTACAATCTGCAATCTGAAATGCCTACGGATGTGGCCCGATGCCCTTGCCGCGCGTCGGATTAGAAATGGGAGTGTCCCGCTTTCCTGAGGATTCAACATACAGGACGCCCTCCGAGGTGATGTGGTAGGAGTATTGTCTGAAACTTCCCCTTTTGAGGGCCAAGTGCCTGCGGGTCAGGAACCTGCACGCGTCGCGCGCGAGGCTCATTGATAGCCGAAGGGCGCTCGACATCTCGTGGAGCGTGACCGGGGCGTCCGGGCCACCGACTGGGCTAAGGCAAGAATCATAAAGGAACCTGAGGACCTGATGTGCGTGCAACTCGGTCGCGTTGTCGGCCAGTCGTCCCAGCGGCGTCCACGAGCGATGCCCCATCAGCCTGACGCCTCGGAAAGCGGGTGGGTTGCTTCGACCGGCAGCGAATACCAGGGACTTGCAGACATGCTGGTCGGTCCCGGAACCTCTCGATCGAAGCCCGGCTCGGTCATGGCTCGATTGTATGAAGTGCGGGGACGGATGTCAAATTGCTTCCGGTCGGGTCAATCTGCAATCCACAATCTGCAATCTGAAATGCCGCTGTGCCGCGCCTTGACGTCGCGCAGTAATAGGTGACCGTCCCTAGTTCTCCATGGATAGGAGTTCCTCAGACAGGCTGGCGAACGCCTCATGTCGCGCCGCTCGTAGCCAGCGCAGGCGTTCGGTCTTGGCTTTCCGGGGCTCCAGCCACACGAGGTCTATCAGCTTGCCCAGAACGGTTGCCAAAGCTGTCCCGCTGAGGACGGCGGCCGCCAGCGCCAACCAGCTCATGTAACCCTCAGCAGCTTGGAGTTCGCGACCGCATCGTTGATGGCCTTGGTGGTATCGAATGGTGTCATCGTTGGCCTTGGACCAAGCACATCAGGATTCTAGGATGCACGAGCGGGGCGAGGATTACGGTTCAAACCAACAAGCTCCGCCCCGACCGCGTGCTCTATCTCGCTGAGGAGTGCCTTTCTAATGGTGCGCTCAAGTAGCAGCCTATGCTTGGAGAAACTGCCAGAGTCCATCGAATGCCCGGCATGCACGATTCTGCCGCGCTGATCCCTTATCAGAGATAGCGACTTCCTGACTTCCGCAAGTGTGCCGATCATTGCCCTCTGTCCCACAACATAGCGAGCGTGAACGTCCAGGTCGCTCTCTAGCTTCGTGTCCGCCAGGTGCTGCCGGAGACGCACGGTTGCCCCGCCGGGTATGCCGTTTCGCTCGAATAACGCACAGACTTCCTCCAGCAGTTCGCTTATCTGCGGCGGCCTCAGGTGCTCTTTCAGGACCTTCTTCTTGTTCTCGCCGCTCAGAATCTCCAACGCCGTATGATGGGAAATGAAGCCGGCCTCTTTGTCCAGCGCACAGCAGCCGAGGTAGAACAGACTCAACGCGTGCTGCAGTCTGGACTCCAGATTCACCCTAAGCGCTGCGCCGTCGGCCTCCGTTGCCTCATATGTCTGGTAGGGATGCGCTTCGCACGCAAACTTGAGGGTCGCACTGGATTGGCGGGCCGCCCGCGAGATGAGTCGATTGACCGGCCTTACGTCCGCATCCGAAGCTCGTCGCGACCGGCTGAATACGACTCCTGTTCCCTGCAACGACATCAGGGCCAGCAGCCGGCCTACGGTAGCGCGGGCGTTGTCCAGTGCCGACTTCGCGCTCCCAGCCGAGGTTCGGACCTTCACGAGATACACGTCGCCATAGTTGTCAATCGTCACATTCGGTCCGAGCCGTGCGGGTGTCCGTATCAAGTCGAATCGGACCGGCGCGATTCGCTCACTAACCACCCAGCTTGGCGATACACCGGTGTTCGTTTGACCAAGTTCAGGGGACATAGTCATTGGCTAGAATCTTAGACCTCCCCATCGCCAATTCAAGCCCCAGTTTCGCACTTGACGCACGTACCGGGCATCAGGAATCCCTGATCACGGAGCCTGTCGGAGAACCCCTCGACAGAGCCACGGTGCTACAACCTATTGCGGTACTGCGCGATGCCGGTGTCAACTGGTGGTGGCCGTGCGTCCGAAACAGCCGGTTCTCCGACACGCTCCACGTCCCCCGAATTGCCATTGAGGATATGCGAGGTAGTCGCTCAGCCTAGCGCCAGCGGGTCTCGGTCGTCACTGCCACTCGATACGAACATCGCGGACGGACACTGGCGGTGTTTCGCTTTCATACGCCTCGATGCTGTCCTTTCCGGTACAGGAGAAGTGACCCACGTCGCCTGGTTTGAGATTCACCTCGGATATTATGTCATCGCCTACGTAGCCTGATGAGAAGGTCACATAGACCTTCACTTCGTAGGCAATCTTGTCTCCTTTGTTCGTAACCTTCCCGCTACAGCACTCCTGCCAGTAGTAAATCTTGCATAGGTCTCCGTTCGGTCGGTGACCCCACCCCCAACCTGTGCACGCGGCGGAAGCGGTCTTCTCAACCAGTTCTACTTTAGGCTTCGAGCACGTGACCGCAGTCAAAGCCAGAACGCAGACAACCACGGCCCATACCTTCATACGCATCGTCTCAGTCTCCTTTCAGTTCCCATTATGCCTGGGTGCGCAGCCCTCTCATCCTCCAGCGCCCAGCCGCTTGCGCTTCCTGATGCCCAAGAGCAAGGTCACTGCACCTCCAACCAGCACGATGCCAGCGACATCAAGGACCGTCGTATACCAAAGGGTCCTCCCACACTCAGCTTGCATCGCAAGGCGCATAGCCTCTTGAGCGGTGAACTCGCGGCCCGCTTGAAGAAACAGGAACACCGCGACCACCAGCAACGTTACGGCGACGGCTATCTTCTGTGCGAGATTCAGCTTGGTCACGGCGCGCTCCATGTTGTCTTGCCGCTTGCATCGAAGAGACCCATCCCCGACCCTTGCTTGTGCGCAAACAGCGCGGCGCGGGGCTTGCCGTTTTCGTCGGCTAGAACCAACTCCGGCCCTTGTTTGTACGCGAACAGCCCTGCGAGCTTGTCGCTCTCGTCGTACAGGGTCAGCATCGGACCTTTCTCTGACACGCCCAGCATGGCACTGGGCTTGTCGGTCTTGTCGTACATGGTCAGCATCGGCAGGCCCTCGGTTACGACCAGTTCGGCGCAGGTCTTGCCGTCCTCGTCGTACAAGTGCAGCTCCGGCGTTTGCTTGAGCGTGAACAGCCCTGCGCGGCTCTTGCCGCTCTCGTCATACAAGAGCAGCCCCAGTCCTTCCTCTATCGCGCCCAGCGCGACGCGGGGCTTGCCATTCTTGTCGTACATGGTCAGCATCGGCAGGCCCTCGATCACGTCCAGTCTGGCGCAGGTCCTGCCGTTGTCGTCCTCAAGGATGAACCCGTTGGCGCGGATGACCTTGCTGGCCTCTGCCGGTTTCTGGGCCTGTGCTCTGCCCGCGGTTCCTACCACCACCCACGTGACGACGCAGGCGAGGATTGCGGTGCCCAAGCCTGTCAGCACGAGCCGATAGCGGCGAGCAGTGTGTTCGAGCTTCTCCAATCGTTCTTCCGTGGTTCCAGTCACCATCTCAATCTCCTTTCATTTGCCACGAAAAGAGGGACACTTCCCCAATTTCTAGCACGAATCGTGTCAAGGGCGTCGTCCATGTCTGAGCAGAGCGCGGTGACGAAGGGGTCAAGGAAAGTGCAAACGCCGAAGTCCGAACGCCGAGCGACCAGACAGAGGCCTTCTAGGCAAGTCCGAACGGCGAAGTCCGAATGACGAATTGTCAGACAGGGGCCGTTCAGAAACTCAGGGCGGAGTTGTTCTTCTTTGTAGTCGGGCGAGACAAAGACCTTGCGGTCTTGGTCGAAGCGGTCTGCCTGTGCGTTGCACGCAGACAGGTCGACCGGACGTTTGACGGCGTCGGGCGCAGACGTTCCCATGTCTGAGAAGAATATGTTCGAGGGGCGTCAAGTCAAGCCGCAGCAGGTGGCCCAAGAACCGGAATAGGGACTTACCACCAAGACACGGAGACACAAAGTCGGGTCCGGACAGGGAATGTCCTTGTATGCTTGGCGATCTTGGCGTCCTGGCGGTTCAATATCGGAGTCAGGGAGGGGCGGCGTTCAGTCGAGGTCCGTCACGCTGAACAGAACGGTAGCGACCGCCCGGAGCACATCGCCATCGAGGGATTTGGCTTCGTAGTAGTCAATCAGGTCGGACGCGGCCATGTGGAGCGATTTGCCGCCATATTTGCGCGAGAGGCGGCCGAGTTTCTGGGCGAAGGCGTTGTAGCGGATGAATTGCTCGCCGGGAATGTTGCGGTCCTTGAGCAGTAGCGCGAGCTTCCGGCTGATGTCACGGTTCTGCGCTATGCCTCGCGCATGACCGGCCGACTGCTCGTCCATTGTCGCCGCAGCGCTGCGCGAGACGCGTCCCTGTTCCAGCGCTTGCGCATATGTCCGCTTCTTTCCGCGTCTTGGCCTGGACTTTGACTCCGGCACAACCGGCTTGCGCTTCGGCATCTGGTGCCCGACTGCGTGGAACTTCTGATGGCAGTCGCAGAGTAGCTGCTGGAGCAGCTCCGGCGCGAGGCCGAGGTTCGACCACTTGCGCACGCCGAGCTCGAGCGCCGCGGCCAGAGGCTCTCCGGTCTCGGTGCGGAAGGCCTTGAGCAACTCGGTCACATACCGTTTGTACATGTTCACTTCGTGCACCGGCACTCCGAACGAGCTGATGCGTCTGCTAACCGGGCCTCGCACCATCGGCCAGACCCGTCCCGCGCTTCGGCCGTACACGGAAAGGGGAAACTCGGTCCTGCGGATGAAAGCAAGGACGTTGCGGGTCTCCGCTGTTAGAACCAGAGGACGCATGTGAGGCAAGTCCAAAGTGCCAAGGAAAAATGACGAAGGCGGGATGGGGAAAGGAACTGAGGAGATAGTGGGAGGCGGACTTGGGACATAACTTCTGTATTATCCGCAGGTTGAAGCCGTGTGCAAGGCCTGAAGACCGCATATAGGGGTTGCCTGGGGAGCTACATCTTGAGGAGCAACTGAATACTCATCCAAAGGAACAACGAACGATACTTTGAAACCTACAATGAAAGGAACGACAAAAGGTCCGACTTAGGAAACAATTTGCGAAACAACTGCTGGAACAACTTCTCGAACTTCTCGCGACACAACTCCGCGAGCAACTCAGGATTCAGGTAAAGGTAGAGCTAGAGATACAAGTGCAGATACATGTGCTGGTGCAAGTCGCGATACTACTGAGGATACCTCTGCCGGTACTTCCCGGCGTACTTCTCAGCGTAGAATGAGCGAAGCGATGCGGCAGGCAGTTTCGCGTGCGATGCGCAAAGCGATGTGGCGAGCATGAACGATCGAGTGAGCGATTCGACAAGCACGAGGTGCCGGTCGCGAGACAGAAGGCAGAATGCGGAAGCCGGAATGTCCGGTTCTGCGAGCGGGCGCTAGTAGTGTGCTTCCAGGAAGGGGAAGTAGGCGGAGTCGAGCGCGGTGTAGCCGGCCTCGTTCGGATGCGAGTCATCCGGGCCGGTCGCGTATTCAGACTTGAGGTTCCCCGAACCGTCCACCAGCACCGAGTACATGTCGAAGACCTCGAGCGTACCCGGATGCTGGGCCGCAAGGTCGAGCAGCCGCTGGTTGTACTGGCGGTGATTCCAGACCAGCCATTGGTCGGTGGCATTGGCGACCTGCGGCAGGACGTTGCCGGCAATCATCTCGAGGCCGCGCCGGGTGGCGGCAGCGTAAACCGAGTCGACATAGCCGACGTTGCGGTCGAGGTTCTCCTGCGCAGATGCCGAGTCGCCGCCGACAAAGTCCACGAAGCAGAGTTTGAAGAAGAGCACCGGCTGGTCGCACAGCGTCAGGCTGTCGATTATCGCCTGGGCGCTGGCGACGATTTCCGGTGGCGACTGGACTTCGTGGTACTCGAGCGTGAACCGGTCGTAGGTGTACGGGCTCCCGCCCCAGTGGCTGAACCAGCCGGCCATCACTGACCGGCCAAGCATGTAGACCATTGCCGCCGGCGCCGAGGTGTCGCCGGTAAAGAACTGGAACGGTCCGTTCTGCTCCAGTTGGTTGCCCGCGATGTCGGTGGCGGTCGTGTCTATGACGTATGTATATGAAGTCTGGCGGGCGAGTTCGGTATCCGGCTTCCAGTACATCAGCGAGTCACTGGCCCAGTCGAATCTGCCCGCGGTCACGGGCGCGATGCTGAACGCGGCCTGAGCCGACGTGGTGTCCATCGCTTCGGAGAACGCTACGCGGATTTGCGTGTTGGTCGGGACCCCGGAAGCACCGTTCGCCGGATGGGTTGAAACCACGATGGGCGGCGTGCTATCGACCGGCTTGCAGGCGAAGGCGGCCAGGACCAGCAGCGCGGGAACGATCAGTCGTCTAGCATATGGCATATTGCATGAGGCGTAGAGCGTCTGCTATTCGACCGTAACGCTCTTGGCGAGATTCCGCGGCTTATCGACGTCGCAGGCGCGGATAACCGCCGCGTGGTAGGCAAAGAGCTGAAGCGGAATCGCCACCAGTATCGGCATCAGGTATTCGGGCGCGGCCGGAACTGAGAAGACCGTGTCGGCCAGCTCTTCGAGCGCCGTGTCGCCCTCGGTTCCGATTGCGATGATAAGGCCCTTTCGCGCCTTGGACTCGGCCAGGTTCGACAGCATCTTGTCGTGCACCGCGTCGCGCGGCGCGATGCCGATGACCGGCACGTTCTCGGCAATCAGGGCAATCGGTCCGTGCTTCATCTCGCCGGCCGGCAGCCCGGTCGCGTGGACGTAGGCGACTTCCTTGAGTTTGAGCGCTCCCTCGAGCGCCGAGGGGTAGTTGATGCCGCGACCGAGGAAGATGAAGTCGCGGGCGCGGGCGAGCCGGGCCGCGGTCGCCTTGACTTTCGCGTCGAGGCCCAGCGTCTGCCGTATCTGCGCCGGCAGCCTACGGCAGTGGCGGACGATGTCGTCGAACTTGTCGTCGGGCATCGTCTTGCGTACTCGCGCGAAGTAGAGCGCGAGCGAGAGCAGCGTGAATATCTCCGCGGTGTAGGCCTTGGTCGAGGCGACGCCGATTTCCGGCCCGGCGTGGATGTAGACCGATGAGTCGGCCTCGCGGTCGATCGAAGAACGCTTGGTGTTGAGCACCGCCAGCGAGTGAATCTCGCGGGCGCAGGCTTCGCGCAGGGCGGCGAGCGTGTCCGCGGTCTCGCCCGACTGGCTGATTGGGATCATCAGGGTGTCGTCATCGTAGATGAACTCGGATGTACGGAGTTCGGAGCTGATTTCGACCGAGACCGGGATGCGGCAGAACTTCTCGAAGTAGTACCGGCCGACAAGGCCCGCGTGGTACGATGTACCGCAGGCCTGGATGACGACCCGCGCGACCTTCTCCACTTCGTCCGGGTAGAGCAGGAACTCCGGATCGAGCATGACGCGGTGGTCACGGAAACGGTGCTTGATGCCATCGCTGATGACCTTGGGCTGTTCGTAGATCTCCTTGCGCATGAAATGGGGGTACCGGCCCTTGGACAGGGCCTTGGCCTTGAGTTCGATGGAGGAGAACTGGCGTTGGACGCGCTTGCCTGACACACCGGTGAGCTGGAGCGAATCGCGGGTGATGACCGCCAGGTCGCCGTCCTGCATCGCAACCATCCGCCGGGCGATGCCGACCAGCGCCTGCGAGTCGGACGCGACCACGTACTCGCCCTCGCCCTGGCCGATAACCAGCGGGCTCCCGACTTTCATCGCCACCATCCGGTCCGGCTCGTCGGCCGAGACGACGACGATTGCGTAGGAACCCACTAGTCCGGCCGCGGCCTTGCGCACCGCGGTGACAAGGTCCTTCTTGTGGTGCGACTCAATCAGGTGAATGATGGTCTCGGTATCGGTGTCCGATACGAACCGGTGCCCATGGGCGACCAGCCGCTGGCGCAGTTCGCGGTAGTTCTCGATGATGCCGTTGTGCACCAGCGCCATCCGGCCATAGCAGCCGGTGAACGGGTGGGAGTTCTCGTCGGTCACCTTGCCGTGGGTGGCCCAGCGCGTGTGCCCGACCCCGAGGTTGCCCGTCACCGGGCTGTTCGCAAGCATCTCCTTCAACTTCTGCAGCCGGCCCGCGGTCTTCCTGATGGTCAGGCCGCCATCAACCGCGGCAATCCCGCACGAATCGTAGCCCCGGTACTCAAGCCGCTCAAGCCCGACCAGGATGACGTTCGACAGGTTGCGCGGCCCGATGTAGCCGACTATGCCGCACATATCAGGAGAGGATTCCAGGGGTCAAGGATTCTAGGATTCTAGTGCCGGCACTCGACCCCTCGCACTGTCTGACAGGGGCCGCTGCGGCCAATCCTGGAATCCCCGAGTCCTGTCCGCTCACTTCTTTTCCGGTCCCTTGCCGTTGGCGAGGGCCTGTCGGACCTTGTCCACTACTGCCTTTGCCTGAGCGTCGGTCTTCGCCTCGGCGATGATCCTGACAATCGGCTCGGTGTTCGATGGCCGGACGTGCACCCACGAGTCCTCGAGGCTGAACTTTAGGCCGTCCTGCCGGTCAACCTGGGCGTTCTCAAACGCTCTGACCAGCTTCTCGGTCCGCTCGGTGAACTGCTCGCGGGTCAGGCCGATTGAGGTCTTGACCATCTGGTACCGAGGCAGAGTTGCACCGATGGTTGAGAGCGGTTCGCGCCCCAAGCTCACCAGCCCGATGACCGTCGCCGCGGCTACCAATCCGTCGCGGGTGAAGTTCAGCTCGGGCAGAATCACGCCGCCATTGCCTTCGCCGCCCAGAACCGCCTGCGTCTTCTCCATCCGGCCCGCCACGTTCGCCTCGCCGACCGGGGCCCGTTCGACCGTCGCGCCCAGTTCGGCACAGACATCGTCAACCGCACGGGTCGTCGAGAGATTGACAACTACGGGACCTTTGCGCAGGGGCAATACGTACTTGCAGGCAAGGCAGATTGTCGCCTCCTCGCCCAGCGGGGCCCCGGTCTCGTCTACGCAACTGAACCGGTCCCCGTCCGGGTCAAAGGCAATCCCCAAGTCGAGCTTCCGTTCGCGCACCAGGTTGCAGAGGTCGCCCAGGTTCTGCGCCTCGGGCTCGGGTTTGCGCGGAAAAACCGCGCCCTGCTCCATCGGTTCGATGCTGCAGTTCAGCCGGACCGGCTCCGCGCCCAGCGCCTCAACCAGTTGGCAGGCCGCGACCGAGGCCGCGCCGTTCACCGCATCCACTCCGACCCTCAGCTTCCGCTCAATGAGCGCGGGCCTGATGCCACGGAAGAGCTCGGTCGACAGGATCGAGTTGATGTGGGCGCAGATGGCGTTCGGGTTCTTCTTGACCGGACGCAGGGCGTCCCAGTCCGCGTACTTCGCGCCCTTGCCTTTTACCAGTTTGCGGAACGCGGCCACCTCGTCCGGGGACAGGAACTGGCCCTCGCGGCTGACGAACTTCATGCCGTTCCATTGCTCGGGGTTGTGGCTGGCGGTCAGCATGACGGCTCCGGCAACAGTCCCGCGCCGGGTGACGTAGACGACAGTCGGCGTCGGGCAGATGTCGAGATCCATGACCTCGCAGCCGACCGATACGAGCCCGGCGGTCGCGGCCGCGTGCATCATCTCGCCGGAAGCCCGGCAGTCACGGCCGAGTGCGACCGTACCGTGCCCGACGAACGTGCCGAACGCTGCCGCGTAGCGGATCACGGTTTCCGGCAACAGGCTTTCGCCGACAATCCCTCGGAGTCCGGAAATCCCGAAGATGGGAGATTGCACTTCGCCGTGATTATATAGGCGCGCCGCCCGCGGTCAATCCGTTCGGCGCGGCGGTCGAATCACCCCGCCTGCCGGACCGGGGCTAGAGGCTCACCGGGTGGAGGAACTGCTGGAACTCGATTGACCGTCCCTCCGGGTCCCGACCGTAGAAGTGATAGATCCGATACTCCTCGTTCTCTCTCGGCGGACCGAGCGCCACGTCGGCAAGCCGCTCGTACATCGCGTCGACCTCGGCCCGGGTCTCGTAGAAGAAAGTGAACACGCCCTGGGTGTCCACCGTTTCCTGCTGGTTGAAGCCGAGGAGCAGATTGCCGTGCCGCAGGATGGCGATGCCCGGCTGCTCAAGCCACGTCGTCATTCCCACCCGCTCGCGGTAGAACGCGACGACCGGCTCGAACTCCCGAGTCCTCAGAAACACGATGCCGGCCACGGTCTACTGCAGCAGCACCAGTTCGACGACATCGCGCTGCCCGCCCGCGCGGCAGAAGTAGACGCCGCCCGGCAGCAACCGGCCTTGCCCGTCGCGGCCGTCCCAGGCGAGGGACGATGATGCGGCCTGACGGGAAGCCCGGAGCGCACGGACGCAGCGGCCGGCAGCGTCGAAGATGCGCAGCTCGACCGGCGCGGCACCCGAATCGGACTTGACCTCAAACCGGACCTGCCGGCGTGCGGGGTTCGGCCTTGCTACGAACCACGTGCCCCCTGCGGTCAGCCAAGCGTCACCGACGCCGGGAGCGGGTGAGACTTCGACCGAGTCCTGCAGCCGGTCGTTGGCCGGGAAGGTGTCGGTGCCCAGTTGGGTCGAGCAGGTGACGACGTAGAAGCCCGGCGCGTAGCTCACGGTCCAGTCCGGGAAGACGACGGCCAGCTTCGTGCCCACGGCGTGACCGGTCACGGCGACGACGGTATCGTAGCCCGGACCGATGACCATCCGCGCGTTGTAGCTCTCGCTGCGGTTACCGTAGTTGTACAGGGTGCACGCCGGCGCGACGACCGCACCCGACTCCACTACTGCCGGCGGCGAGGCGATGCTCGCGACGCCGACGTCGTGGCGGCTGGTCGTGTCATTCCTGACCTTCACCATCATGCTGTCGGCCGCGGTGTTGCCGTGCTCGTCACGGGCGACGACCTTCACCCAGTAGTCACCGTCGGCCGAGAGCGTAGTATTCCAGCCAGCGAGCGAGTCGGAAGGTTCGATCAGCGAGTCGCCGTCGGTATTGGTGAAGATGTAGAAGTACTGCCGGGCGAGCGAATCATAGTTACAGCGGGTGCGGCAGGTGGCGTCCTGCTTGTACACCACCCGCGACTGCTGGCGTGTGTAGCCGTCGATCGAATCCGACATCTCGACCGACCGCGTCAGCGGCACGACGTAGTTGCCGAGCGTATCGCGGATCGAGTAGTCGATGCGGTAGATGCAGACCCGCCAAAGCCGGTGGTTGATACGGTCGTCAAGCCGGCAGATGAAATCGACTGTGCCGTGGACGCTGTCTTTGGTCTGGTACGTACTCGTGTTGTTGCGGCAGATGGCGAACCGCTGCCCGGAGTAGGCGTTGATGAAAGTCGGCACGATCGAGTCGTCGTCGGGCGAAAGGTCGAGCAGCGGGTTGCGGTAGAACGCGCCGTACTGCGACCAGATTGTGCCGGAATCGCGGTTCGCAGAGAAGTGGTTGTGGTGGAAGTCGGCGACGCTCCAGGTGGCGATGAGCCCCAGCGTGTCGCCAACCACGACCGTATCGCCGACCTGGACGCGGATGGTCGTGTCGTCGATGTGGTAGTACATGTAGCCTGAGCAGAACGCCGCGCCCGCCGAGTCGGCGACGGTCACACCGTTGTACATCGAGCTTCCGCCCAGCCATATCGCTTTGACGTAGCCCGGCTTGATTGCGACCGCCGGCGCCAGCGCGGGGACCATTATGTCCTGGCCGTTGTGGCAGTAGGGAGACGAACCGTAGTTCTGATAGTTGCCCCAGGCGTTGCCGATGGGATGGACCGAATCCTGCGGCACGTGCGGCCAGGGCAGGGCGAAACCGACGGCGAGCAAAGCGGTAAGGACAAACAGGTGCTTCATCTACTCCCCCTCCTCGTACCGGTACTCGCGCACCGCGTCGGCGGTCCTGACCGAAAACGTGCCCGGCGGCCCGAAACGGACCTCTGGTACCGCGAAATACCAGCGGTCGTAGGTAAGTTCCTGCTGCCACAGCGGTAGTCCCGTCGCATCGAGCAGAACGACCGAACCACGCCGGTGGCGGTCGGCCGTGCCCCGGCCGCCGTCGACATCCAGGCCGGCGACCACGAGGTCATTGCCGACGTCAAGCGAGATGAACTGCCGTCTCGCGTCTTCGGGCTGGTACTGGAAACCGAGAGCCGCGTCCCGGACTTGGCACAGATACAGACTGCGCCGCTCGCAGTACCCGAAGCGCTCTCCATCCGGCGAAAACGCCATGCCGCGGATGAAAGGCGATGCAACCGGGATACTGGCGGTGCGCAACCCGTCCTTCAGCAGCAGAATTGCGTCATCGGTTGCCAGCGCGACGCGCCGGCCGTCCGCGGAAACCGCGAACCGATTGCAGCGACCGGCGTTGTAGAGCTCTTTCCCTTCGGAGATGAAGACCCGGAGGCCCCGTTTGCCGTCCTGCACGCAGTAGACGCTACCGTCGGCCGAGAACCCGTGGCGGCCCCAGAAACCGACATCGGCAGTGCCACGCTCCCTGCCCTGCAAGTCGTAGAAGTGCAACTTCGCCCGTCCCGACACCGGGCCATCAAAGTCGACGCCGACCACAAGCCCGTTGTCCGAGATGTCGAGAACCGTGTGCTGCACGCCGCTCTTGACGTACACTGTCTTCCCGGCCCGGTCCCGCAACTCGAACCGGTCCATCGGGACAAACTCGGTGTTGCCGAGCGAGTACTCAACCCTCGCGCCGTAGTTGCCGGACGGCGAGCGGAACTGCCAAGCGTCCGTGCCGACCGGCCGCTCGCTGACCAGTGTCGGCGCAAGCGCCAGGGCCAGCGCTGGCATCACCGAAAGTACCAACATTCTCATCCTCGTCTCCTTTGTCTTTGTCACCCGGACGGGTCATCAAGCCCCTCGGGGCGAGGCACCAGCATAGGCTCTGCTGGACGCAGGTCAAATCCCGCCGGGCTAGTCGTGCAGCCGGAGTTCCTTTATCTCCTCGGTGATTGCCTGGTGGGACAGGCGGATTTCGAGATAGGCGAGGATGCCGGCCCAGACCACCGTCGCTAGCCCGAGTACGAACAGCACGAGCATCAACACCTCGAAGACGTGCGCCACCCCGGATAGCCCGACGCAGAGCGAGGCAAGCGCGAAGACCGCGACCGCGAGGTACATGAGCCCGCAGGCGTTGCGGAGCAGCAGGGCGCGCCTCAGCAGGAATTCAAGCTGGTTCCGGATGCTGAGCCGCCGGACCGAATCGACTTCAGCCGACAGCCCGCGGTCCTCCGAGTTCAGTTCGCGGATCCGGTCGATGATGCGGCCGAGCTTGTTCGAAATCGACAAGAGGAGCAACCCGCACGCCGATATCATCACCGCCGGCGTGACCATCGACTGGACGAG
>CAYOCZ010000009.1:14349-21288 GCA_964402475.1 uncultured bacterium
TCTCGCCGAGCCAGACGTCAAATCCGTGCTTCCGGCCGATTCGGCCAATCTCGTCCACCTTGGCCGGGTTGATGTCGTCGCCCAAAGAGAAGCTCTCCAGCCTACCCTCGAGCGCCAGAACCATCGTCTCGGCCATGCAGGCATATACCACGCCGCGCGACAGCCCTATGTCGACGCTGAACTCCGGCTGGCCCGGCAGCTTCACCCGTCCGCCGTCAACCACCACAACATCGTCGCACGAGTGCTTGGCCTTCGATATGTTCTTCGGCACCGACACGTCGGCGACAATGCTCTGAGGCCGCAGTTCCTCCGCCGTGAACAGAGCGTCCGGGGCGCTGGTCGTAGTGATAACAAGGTTGGCGGCGGCGACCGCCTTGTGTGCGTCCATTTCGACGCACACCTCGGTCTGACAGGACAGCATCAGTTCGTCCCGCAGCCGCTCCAGTCTATCCCTGTGCCGGGCGTTGATGATGACTTTCCGAACCGAGGGCGCCAGCACCCTCGTGCAGAGCGAGCCGATGGAGCCGGACGCGCCGATGACCGCTAGCGTGCAAAGGCCGGGGTCGACCCCGCGTCGCTCGGCCAGGCGCCGAATCGCCTCGACCGCGGTCCAAGCAGTCATCGCACTGCCGCTCGTTACTGGCATACTCAGTCGCGAAGCTACGGTACGGCCCTTGTCGCCAACGACTGACGTATATCCCCCTAGGCCCAGAATCCCTACCCCCAGTCGCTCGGCAATCCTGCCAGCGCCGACGATCCGCTCGAGCACGAACTCGGTCGCCAACTCGAGCATCTGCTTCGGCAGCAGCGGGCAGACGACGAAGAAGCCTTGGACTTCGTGTCCCAGCAACGAACTCACCTTCCGCACACGGGAGATCAGATACGGCTGCTGGTGTCTGATGAGGGATACTACGAGCCCATCGGGGACATAGCGCATCGCGGGAATCGCCTTGCGCACGTGCCTGAGTGTCGGCGGGTGCACCACAAAGCCGAAGGACACCGGTTTGCCTGCCGGCGTCATCTTCAGTCGCCCGCCAGCGAACGGATGGTGCCGGGGTCGAGCGTACCCTTCGCGCCCCAGCCTTTCACGCCGTCAGGAATCTGAGGCCGGAACTGCGCGTACAAAGCAAAGGCCCGCGCCGCCAGCACGTCCGGCTTGCACGAGCGGGCCAGTTCTTCCATCGCGGCGCGCACCGCTGCCAGGTGATCGCCGAACTTGGACTCGAGGTAGGTTTGCGCGCTCTCGGCAGAAACCGGCTGGCCTTTGTTCAAAGCCCGGATGCCGGCTGGCGTGCGCGCCACCGGTATCTCCCGGCCGAACAGCTCGACCGAATCGGGCCGCTCTTCCGGCCCGGGCTTCCGCATCTCGTGCTTGCGGTAGATGCCGAGGCGCTGCCCTTTGCTCTGCGCGTTCAGCCCGGTCACTGCCTTGCCGAGCGACAGCGCCTCGTCGCGGCTGAACCCCAGCCGCTCGGCCACGACCGTCGCCCACAAGGCCAGCACTGGAGCCCGGTTGATTGTTATGGACTGTCTTGCGCCCATTTCCCTCGGTCCTGCCTGCTACTTCCCACCGAGGACTTCGAGGGTGTTCCCCGCCGGGTCATAGAACTGAAACCAGTAGTTGTCCCCGCCCATATGCTTCGGCTCCGCGTGGATGAACTTGACGCCCGCCGCCTTGAGCCGCTCGTGCGTTGCCACAGTCGAATCGACGGAGAAGACGAAAGCGGCCCGCGCTGTATCCGGGGCATAGCTCGCGGGCCGGTTCTTGCCCTGCACGTAGAGTCCGGTATTGTCGGGAAGCTTGAAGAAGCAAGCGGCCGTCCCCATGTCGTACTCCTTCTCCAGACCGAGAAGCTCGGCGTAGAACCGGTACGCCTTCTCGAAATCGTCAACGTATACCGACGCGAACGCCAGTCCTTTCACTCTATGTGCTGCCATCCGATGTTCCTTTCTTTCTCAATGCGTGGCTAGGCGCTGTACGGACGCGGGCGCGCCGCGGCGACTGCGGGCAGGTGCAAAACCACGGCAAGATTGTCCGGTGCGGACTGCTCCTCGTCAAGCTTCGCCTCGGTCCGGCGGTTGACGGTCAGGGGTTTCCCGGCTAGATTCAACGGCATGATCGGAGCATCTCCTTTCAGCCCCGACCCAGGCAACCGCGGCTCGGGCGTGCTCGCCGTCTGCACGGGCGCCACCATCAACGCAGTTCACATCGGATTCAACGTCGACGGTTGTGCCCTGCAGCCAGTGGACTCGTGCAACATCGGGCTGAGTTCTAAGTAGTGTCAGGAGGATCCATGAAGAACCTGAAAGCGATTGCGGCGCTGCTCGTCGTATTCTGTGTCGTCACGACCCTTGCCGAAGAGAAGGGCGGGCAGACGGTGAACGAAGTCCTGAACCGGGCGACCGAGCTGTACCGGGCCAAGGAGTACGACAGGTCGGTTGCGCTGTACGAGACGATACTGGACTCGCTCAAGGGCGATGGCCGCGAGCTCTACAATGCGGCCTGCACGTACTCGCTGGCCGGCAGGACCAGAAAGGCGGTCGAGCTGCTGAAGCTGACCGTCGAAGCGGGCTGGGACGACTACCAGCACATGGAACGTGATGCCGACCTCGACAACATCCGGAAGGACTCGGAGTACCAACAAATGGTCGCAGACCTGAAGCAGCAGGCCGAGGAGCGGGAGCGAGGCTACAAGTTCTGGCTCAACCCGGGAGAGACCAAGACGTTTGTGGGCCGTGAGTTCGAGCTGGTCGGGGTCCCGACCGACACGGTGCCGGAAAGCGCGCGGCGCATCCGGGACCTGCATCCATTCAACGGCGAGCTGTACGTGGGCTACGGCGACGGGATGGACAACAAGGGCCCGGTGGCGATCGTCTCGTTTCGGCCGGACGTAAAGGAGTGGCGCTACCACTTCATGGCCCAAGAACACCTAGTGGCGCGGTTCCGGGAAATCGGAAGCGAGCTGTACATCCCGGGCGCGGAACCGTTCGAAGGCATCCCGGGGCGCAACTACATCCACAACTACGACTTCGGCAACATCTTCCGCATCTTCGGCCACGGCGGCTTCGTCAAGTACCGGACCGTGCCGATGGCCCTGCACATCCAAGACATCGCCGAGCTGGACGGCGACTTCCTCTGCACCGCTGGCACGGCAAACGAAGGGTGGCAGAAGGCCTGGGGCGCCATCTTCCGCAGCACCGACGGCTGCGTGAGCTGGACCACGGGCTATGACCTCGAAGGACCCGAGAACGTTGTCACGCGGCTCGGGGTGGTCCGGCCCTTTGCCGGCCGGCTGTACTCATTCGGGTTCGCGTTCACGGTCGCCCCGGACGAACGGTTCCTGTTCACGCCGGACGCGTTCGGCGCAGAGGAGGCCATCGTCTACGACGGCGAGAATTGGTCGACGCTAGACCTCATCCAGGAGCCGGGGCTGCTGACCGTGCGCGACGCCGAGGAATTCGCCGGCAGGCTGGTGCTCAACGCAGGGTTCTACGATGCCGAAGTCGACACCTCGCCGCCTGCGGTCTTCTCGACGCTTTACGCCTACGACGGCAAGGGCAAGGCAGTCAGGGCGCTCGACCGCAAGCTGATGACGATTGGCGACATGTTCGTGGACGGGGAATGGCTCTACCTGCTGGTCCGGGAAGGCAAGACGCGGCGGGTGCTGCGCACCCGGGACCTGGCCGGGTTCGAGACCGCGGTCGAGCTCTCCGAAGAGATCGGCGCCGGCTGCATCGCAGTTCTCGACGGTTACCTGTACCTCGGCTGCAAAGAAGGGGAAGTCTACCGGGTCAAGCTGTAGCCGGGGTACGGCCGGCAATCAGCAGGGTCAAAGGGACAAGGACGAGGAGGCGGCTAGCGTTTCTGTTGTCCTCGTCACCGGAATCTCCCGGCCCAACAACTCCACCGAGTCGGCCCGCCCATCGTGCCTCTCTCGTGGCTTCTCGTGCTCCCGGCATATGCCGAGCCGCTGTCCCTTGCTCTGCGCGTTCAGGCCGGTCACCGCCCTGCCTAGCGACGACGCCTCGTCACGGCTGAACCCCAGCCGCTCGACCACAACCGTAGCCCACAAGGCCAGCACGGGTGCGCGATTGATGGCAACTGCCTGCCTAGTGTCCATCTCTGTCGCTCCTCGCCGCTACTTCCCGCCGAGGACTTCGAGGATGTTGCCCGCTGGTCGTGGAACTGAAACCAGTACTGCTCGCCGCCCATATGCCGCGGCTCGTTGTGGATGAACCTGACGCCCGCTGCCTTGAGCCGCTCGTGCGTCGCCCCGGCCGACTCGACCGCGAAGACAGACGCGGACCGCATTGTCTCTACCTCGTAGCTCACGGTCTTGTTCTTGCCTTGCAGATACAACCCGGTGTTGTCGGGAAGCTTGAAAAAGCACGCCGCGCCGCCCATGTCGTACTCCTTCTCCAGACCCAGAACCCCGGCGTAGAACTCGTACGCCCGCTCGCAGTCATCCACGTATACCGACGCGAATGCCAGCCCTTTCACTCGATGTTCTGCCATCCCGTGCCCCTTTCATTTCTCACCGCGCGGTCTGGCGGTGTACGGACCCGGGCGACCGTGAACGCGCCAAGTTTCATGCGCGCCACGCGGCAGCACAGCCCGGACCGACCGTGCCGCGTCGCGCGCAACCACGGCTACCGACTGCCCCAGATTCCGACGCTAACGAACAACCACAACCTTGCGAACATACTTCGACTGGCGGGCCGAATGGACGAAGTAGACCCCGCGGGGCAGCGAACCGGCCCGAGCCGTGACATCCGCGCCTGACCCGTCGTACACGGCCGCGCCCGGCATCAACACAGCGGCAGCGAAACCGATTGTCGCGCCGGCGTGGCGGAGTGGAACCGGGGGCGCTTCGACAATGCCGGACACGGTCTGCCACGCAACCTCCTGGCAGAACAGCGCATCCGCCGGACTCAGCCCGCCGTAGAAACCGAGGCCCACTGGGTTCGCTCCGTGCAGCACAGCGTAGAACACGCACGCTCCGAGGTACGTGCCCTCAAGCGTGGCATGGCAATAGTCATCCTGCCACAGGTCAACCAGCGAATCAATGCTCCGGGCGCGCGCAAACGCCATGCCGACCGGCGACATGGCCGCGGATAACTCGGCCGCAATCCCCTGGTACGCCACGCGAACGCTATCCTGCATCTCGAAGTAGTCACGGAAGTCCGGGCTCAGCGAATCGCCGTGGCTGTGCTGGCCGCCGTACTTCCAGCCCCACGTCATGTAGAAGACCGTCTGTGCGCCCTGGCGCCGGACGAGCGAGTCGAGCAGCCGCGCCGCCGGGTACATGCTGTTGTAGCGCCAGTAATGGACGGTTGGGATGATGCTCTGCTCCTGCAGCGCGACGAAGTCCCACGAGTCCTGCGCAATCTTGTCGAGCGTTGCCGGGGTATTCGTGTGATCTTCAAGTGAGTAGCCGCCGAAAGTGCTGACGTCGGTTCGTACCGGTCTGCCCCCGGCTTCGGACAACCCGCGGAAAAGACCGGGCAGGTCGTTCACATACGTATGACTGTTGCCGACGAAAAGAACCCGCAGCGAATCGCTGGCCCGGACAGGACTGGCTCCAGCAAGGACGAGAGCGATGAGAAGCGGACGGAGTATCACGATGTGATTGTCAGGCACGAAACGCCGCTCGTCAAGCCACGCTGAGGCCCGGCGGTTGACTCCGCACGGCATCGCGGCTAGATTCTGCCTGATGGCCTCCCCTTCCTCGCGCCACTACGACGCCGGCAACCGCGGCTCAGGCGTACTTGTCGTCTATACCGGCGGCACGATCGGTTCGATGCCGCGCGACGCACGAGGCCCGGACAGCCCGCTCATAGTCGTGGACTGGGCCGAGTTCCGCCGCCACACCTCCTCGCTCTCCGAGCGCCTGGCCGACGGCAACGTCAACGCCCGCTACATCGGGTTCAACGCGGACGGTGCGAGCCTCGAGCCGCTCGACTCGTGCAACATCGGGCCCGGCTACTGGGTCGAGCTCGCGCGCGTCATTGAGGAGAGCTACGACCGCTACGAAGGCTTCGTCGTGCTCCACGGCACCGACACGATGGTCTACACGGCCTCGGCGCTCAGCTTCATGCTCGAGGGCCTGGGCAAACCCGTCGTGCTGACCGGCGCACAGCGCTCGCACCTCGCCAACGTCCGCAACGATGCGCTCCAGAACCTGCTGACCTCGCTCCTCATCGCCAACCCGAAGCACTCGGGCCTGCCGGTCGTGCCCGAGGTCTCGATCTTCTTTCACGAGGAACTCCTGCGCGGCAACCGCAGCCGCAAAGTCAATGCCTCCGGCTTCGCAGCTTTCAAGTCGCCCGACTATCCACGGCTCGCCACCGCCGGCGAGAGCATCGTCGTCGACCGCAGGGTCCTGCGGCCGCCGGGCTCTGGGCTCCGCCTGCGCACCCACATCGAGCCCAATGTCACCTCGGTCATCTTCTTCCCCGGCATCCAGGAAGCGTCGATTCTGCAGGACGTGCTCTCCGACCCGCGGCTCAAGGGCGTAGTGCTCATGACGTACGGCGCCGGCACCGTGCCGTCCGACTCGCGGGTGCTCGACCCGATTGCGGACGCGGTGAAACGCGGCATCGTGGCCATTGCGGTTACCCAGTGCGGTGGCGGCCGGGTCGAGCTCGAGCGCTACGAGACGAGCTCTCGACTGCTTGAGGCCGGTGTCGTGTCCGGCCGCGACATCACGCCCGAGGCTGCGCTGGTCAAGCTGATGGTCCTGCTCGGCGACCCGGACCTCGGCCCGGCCGAAGTCCGGCAACTCCTGAGCCAGGACCTTGCCGGCGAGCTGACCGTCCGCTAGCCGCGTCGAACCGCCGACCGCCAGCCCCGCCCTGTCCAAGCTCGCGCCGCAGGCGCGGACTTGTGTCTCTCGAAGTATCTCTCGTTGTTCGCCGGGAAGTACCGGCAGAAGTGTC
>CAYOCZ010000010.1:0-1622 GCA_964402475.1 uncultured bacterium
CGAAGCTGAATCAGTACCGGTGGTTCGTGGCCGAGCTTTGCCGGCTGATGCGGACGCGGTCCGGGCCGGACCTGGCGTACTGCATGGAGCTTTCGCTGAAGAAGTGGCTCGGTTTCGGCTTGGAGCCGAATACCGTGGTGTTCCTGGCCGGGGAGCTCTTCGACCGGCTTGGTACGAGGGCAAGTCCGAATGACGAAACCCGAATGACGATTGAAGCCCGAAGGACGAATGACCAAGACGAACCACCACGGGGACAGGAAAGCGGAAGGGAAACCGCCAAGGTCGCCAAGATCGCCAAGGTTCCGGAGCCGGAGGGGGAAACCGCCAAGAGCGCCAAGAACGTCAAGGTCCGGACCGGATCATCCGCAGATGACGCAGATTGCGCAGATGAGGTTTCGCCTCAGAGTCCGGCCAACGACGTACGAACCAACGATGAACGAAGAACGAGGAACGATGTGACGACGCCGGGAGGCGGGTAATGGGCAAGGTTGTGAAGCGGCTGACCGAGCAGGAGCTGCGCTCGACTCTGAAGGCCTGCCGGAAGTATGAGCGGGCGTTGATACACAGTGACATGCCGCGCCGGTCGGACGGCGACGTAAGGAAGCAGTTCGACGATTACCGGCAGGCGGCGGAGCGGAACGAGGTGATGACGGGCCAGGTGCGGCAGATTCTGTGTCAGCACGGTATCCAGCCGTGCCGGTTCGTGCCCTACTACAACTTCGCCCTGCACGTGGCCAAGCTGGCCAGGATTGAGTCGGGCCGGGGCCTGCAGGCGCTGGTGGTCCACGCCATCGGTCACTGGATCGAGTCCGGCCATCAAAGGGCGGTGCTGGAGCAGATATGCCGCGATGTGTACAACATCACGGCCAACCTTCAGCCCATTGACGGGGAACGAGGGCCGGAGGTATAATCTAATGGTGCGGGGTTGGGACCGAATATGGGGGCGAGCGCCAGAAGGCAGTCTGGGTTCGCAAGAAGCCTGCCTGTGCATGGGCACGACAGGGAGGCGTATATGGAGGATAATGAACTCATCTCGCGCATCCTGCGCGGCGAAGACGTAAACCGGTGCTTCGCGGAACTCGTCGAGAAGTACCGGACCGTGGTGTACACGGTGCTCCTGCGGATGACCGGGGACCGGCGCGACGCCGAGGACCTGCTGCAGGAGACCTGGATCGTAGCCTTTCGTCGCCTGGGCCGGTTTGACCCGGAACGGGCGAAGCTCTCCACCTATCTCTGTGCAATCGCAATCGGGCTGTGCCGGCACCTGTGGCGCACGCGCAAGCGCGTGGCCCGGGGCGAAGCGTGCGAACGGCGCTGCTGCCTGCGGTTCAATCCCGGACCCGAGGAAGCGCACGAGCGGGTAGTCTGGCACGAGCGGTTGTGGAAGGTGCTGGACGGCCTGCCCCGGCTGTGGCAGGCGCTCCTGGTGCTGCACGTTCAGGAGGGCTGGAGCTATCCGCAGTTGGCGACGGCGTTCGGGTTCACGGTCCGGCACGCGGAGTATGAGACACACAAGGCGCTGGAGGCGGCCCGGAGCCGGGCCGAGGAGATGCGCCGGAACGGGTGGAGGTTTGATGGAGCCCATTGAAGAGCACGGCGAGTACACGGATGAGGAGCTCGAC
>CAYOCZ010000010.1:1632-13305 GCA_964402475.1 uncultured bacterium
ACCGGACAAGCAGGAGTTCCTGGCCCGGCTCAAAGACGGGTCGCGCGAGCGGCTGGAGCAGATGCTTGACAACGCGGAGTGGTTCTACGGGCTGGTGCAGGGCTTCAAGGCCGAGTGTCCGGGCAAGTCGTTCTGGGACGTGATCCGAGGGAAGGACGAAGTCAGAGGTCAGAAGTCAGAATAGTGAAGTCAGAAGTGCGGACGGCAGATCCAAGGAACCGCCAAGTCGGCTGATCTGGAACCCGGAATCTACAATCTAGAGTGGCGCGGCTGAGAACCCGCGGGGAGCGCGGGCGTTTTGGGGCAAGGGGCGATGAACGGGATACAACATGGTGAGAATGCGAATCGCTCTTTGACAATTCGGTGAGGGGACTGCCCAGGCGGCAGTTCCCGTGACCCGGCCGGACCGGTAGCGGCAGCCGACACCGGCCCGGTCGTGCGGCAACGATAGTCACACCGCAGAAAGGAGGTGAGAACCATGCCTATCGACCCGGTGAAGCGGATTTCCAAGTGGAACGCCAAGTACAACACCGAGCGCATCAAAGCGATGCTCGACGAGATGCGGCCGACCATGCTGGCAAACGTGACAGCGGTCTTTCCCCTGATTGCCTCGATGGAGATGCAGGTCAAGCAGACCATCGACGCGGCAGGGGTGCCGACGACCGACTATCCCGGTTACCTGGCATTCGGACGCGAGGTCTGGGCATTGACCCGGAAGGACATCTCGGGCGAATCGCTGGCGCAGGCGGTGGCGATACTGATCGCCAAGTGGGTGGCACGCGGCTACACGCAGGCCGTGCTGCAGTCCATCCGCACCGACGTGTTCAACGTGGCAGCGCCGGTTGCTCCGTGGCGGCTCGGTCTGCAAAGCGGGCGGGGTCCCGCTGCCGGACCCCGCCCGCTTTCACCCCAAACCTCGCACCTCAGGGGCTCCGCCCCGCGGGAGACAGGGGACAGTACCTCGGAGCAGCTGCGTCGGACTCGCTGCGGTACAGTCCCCGTTTTCCGCACGTGCACCTGTAACCCCTTGGGGTGAAAACCGGTCGGACTCCGCCCGCGCGTTTGTGGAGGGTGAGTCTCCGTCTAAGGCGCGCAGGACAGCGTCAGCGTTGACTTGGGCGCGGTTATCGGATAGAAACTGTGAGTGCAGATTCGGCTGCGGCGCGCGCGAGCGAAGCGGTGTGTGCTCGCAGTCACGGTTCTGGCCATGCTCGTGGCAAGCCGGTGCGGCGTGCTCTATACCGGGGACCCGCGCTACGCGCGGGGCAGACCGCGGCCGAAGCCCAGGCCTGTCGCGGCCAAGCCCGCTCACCAACTGGCAGCGGATAAGCGGCGAGGCGTCCTGCCGTGGCCGGCGCAGGGGCAGGTTGTCAGGCAGTTCGGCACGATTGTCGACCCGAAGTACAAGACCGCAACCAAGAGCTCAGGAATCGACATCGCCACGAAGGGCAGCAGTCCGGTTCTTGCCGTTGACTCGGGCAAGGTCAGCTTCGCCGACATCTTCATGGGCTACGGCCGGATGATCATCCTTGACCACGGGACGCGGATTCACAGCATCTACTCAAGGCTGAGCGACGTTAAGGTGAAGGTCGGCGACAACGTGGCCAGGGGTACGACCATCGCGCTGTCCGGGGATACGCTCCACTTCGAGTTCCGGGTTGGCGGGAAGTCGGTGGACCCGCTTGCCTACCTGGTCCCGCGCTGAGGTCCCGCGACCGAGGGAAGAATCCACCCCGAGGCACAAAGACACAAAGAGAAGTGATGAATCCGGAGAGACCGAAGCAGGGAATGCGGAGATCGGGCACCGTCCCCCACGGGGTGTTGACTTCGGCGGAGGTCGGGATAGATTGACCACCTGACAAGGAGAACAGAAATGCACAAGATGTCCGCGGCCGTATTGCTGGTCCTCGTTGCCGTTGTGTCCGCCGCACCGCCGGCGGTTGTCGGTATTGACTCGCTGAGCATGTCCGCGATCAAGGCCGGGATGGACGCGCAAGGCATGAGGGTGGACGAGTTGGGTTTCTTCAAGCAGTGGGCAGTCGACAGTTTCTTCCGGCTGAAGGTGGTTGACCGGCTGCTCGACCATCCGCTCGAAGTCGTTGCCTACACCGAGTCGACCGCGGCTCGGACAGTCCTGCTTGAGTCTCTGCCAGCGGGAAAGATGCTCGATCAGTGGCGCGTGCTGGACTGCGGCATCAAGCCCGGCGACTCGGCGCGGCTCTGGCGTGAGGTGGTGGCCGCGGCACGGGCTGACAGCTGGCGGCCTGCGGCTTTCGGCCTGCCGAAACACCTGGGCCAGGCCATCAATCTGCTCCTTGGAAGCTACACGGTCGGCGACAAGTATCTGAAGCAGGCCGTTGCGAAGCTCTCACCCTACGAGCTCGACGGGCTCCTGGGCGAGGCCCCGGATTTCTGGAAGGACGAGGACGACTCGGTCGAGAAGTCGTTTAGCGGCAAGCTCCACCGGGAGTTCGGCCAGGAGTACGACACGAGCCGCGAGTTCAAGCTCGAGACCCTGTGCGTGTACGTTCGCAAGCTGGACCGGCACGCTCTGGCCATGTCCGGATTGGCCGTGACGATGGCGGCAGCCGAGGCGCGGAGGCTGCTTGCCTCGGGCCCGGTGCCTTTCCCGCACGAGACCGAGGCGCGGACCGCGCCGGGCATTGACGGCGGGGTGATGCTGAGCCTCGAGACCGAGTTCGGCCGGGTCGTGGTCGGCGGGGCTGGCGACAACGTGTATCACGACGACTGCTGCATCCTGATTGACATCGGCGGCAATGACCGGTACATGAACCGGGCCGGCGGCGCAGTCGGGATTCTGGACAAACCGTTCAGCGCCGTGATAGACCTTGAGGGCAACGACTGCTACTTCTCGGACCGGCTGTTCAGCCAGGGCGCGGCGCTGTTCGGCGCTGGCGTGTTGATTGACTGCGACGGCGATGACGTGTACCGGGCTGCTCACTACTCACAGGGCGCGTCCGAGTTCGGCACCGGCCTGCTCTGGGATATGTCCGGCACCGACATATATGACGCCGGATTCTTCGCCCAGGGCGCGTCCGACTTCGGAACCGCGCTGCTGGTGGACAACGGCGGAAACGACAGTTACCGCTGTTGGTGCTACGGCCAGGGGTTTGCTTCGACCTGGGCGGCGGGAACGCTCGCCGACATGGAGGGCAACGACGTCTACCGCGCCGGCGGCAAATACCTGCACGAACCGCTGCTGCCGCACGAGTACCGCTCGTTCTCACACGGATTCGCCATCGGCCGCAGGCCGGATGCGGGCGGGGGGGTCGCGTTCCTGTGCGACCGGTCGGGCAACGATTTCTATGACGGAGAGGTCTTCTGTGAGGCTACCAGCTATTGGTATTCGCTCGGCATGATATGGGACGGTTCGGGCTACGACCACTACACCGCGGCTCAGTATGCCCAGGGCGCGGGTATTCACCTGTCAATCGGATGTCTCGTGGACGAGGAAGGGTGCGATTCGTACATGACGCGGCTGGGCCCGGCCCAGGGGCAGGGGCACGACCTCTCGGTCGGCGCGCTGGTTGACCGGAAGGGCGACGACTACTACTGCTGCTCCGGAGGCCAGGGCATCGGCCTGACCAACTCAGCCGCGTTCCTGATTGATGAGGACGGCAATGACTGCTACGTGACGCAGGATTCGCTCCTGGGTCAGGGTTCGAGCAACTTCGCGCGCGGGTTCGGGGGCATGGGTCTGTTCGTTGACCTTGCCGGCACCGACAAGTACAGCCAGCGGAACGTGGCGACCGAGCGCGCGTTTTGGACCAAGGGCACGTACGGCTCGGGCCTCGACTATGACCGTCCCGCGTCGGTTGAGAGCTTCGAGCCGGACGTGGACACGAGCAGCGCGGGCCTGGACACCGCCATCACGGCACCGGTCGAGAGCGTGTTCAAGACCGCCTCGATGTGGCGGGTCGGAAACGTGGTCAAGAAGGTCGAGCGCGCGCGCAAGCAGCTCGTCAAGCTCGGACCAACGGCCCTCAAGTACGTCGCCGAGAAGAAGATGGACACGAAGAACGGGCTGGAGTCCGAGGCAATAAAGGTACTGGTGAAAGCATGGGCGGATTCCAGCAAGCCCTACCTGTTCAGGGCGCTTAGAGACGAGCGGTACCGGGCTCGCCAGAACGGCGCGTACTTCCTGGGCAAGCTGGGCCGGAGTGCATTTGACGCGGTCGAGTCAATCCATGCCGCGGTCAAGGCCAGACGTATCAGCCCGCGCCGAGGAGTCTACGCCCTCGGAGACATCGGCGACTCGCTTGTGGTGCCGAGGGTTCTGTACCTGTTGAAGGACAAACTGGAGATCTCGCGGATTGTCACGGCCGAAGCCTGCGGCAAGCTCAAGAACCCGATTGCCGTCCCGGACCTGATCCGGACTCTCGGTGACAAGTACTTCACGGTGCGGTCCGCGGCCGAGGCCGCGCTCGTGGCCATCGGCAGGCCCAGTCTGGAGTCGGTATTGGCAGAGCTTCCGAAGCTCAAGCCGGTCGCCCTTGGCCACGCGCTGAGGACCGCCGGCGCACTGGCCGCCAAGTTCGACACAACGCAAACGGACGAAGAGCTGAAGGTCCGATGCCGCGCCGCGTTCATGTCCTACGTCACGCACCCGGACAACTTCGTGCGCATCCAGGCGGTCGCGGCCTGCGGCACGGTCCTCGATGACTTCCTACGTGCCGGCCTCGAGGCGAGGCGGGCGCAGGAAAAGGACTGGTTCGTGCTGACGAAGTACAGGGAGGTGTTGGGCACGAGGTAATCCGTCGGCCGAAGCCAGAAGGCAGAAGTCAGAGTAGTGAAGTCAAAGTGAGTGAGGCAGCCGATTGACGGCGGACGGCAACGGCCATCGGCACGGCCGACAGACGAATACTCGGTTGGGGAGTAGCGGGGGCTGGATTCGAACCAGCGACCTTGAGGTTATGAGCCTCACGAGCTTCCAGACTGCTCCACCCCGCAATCAGCATACGTATTAAAGCAGAACCATCGCGATAGTCAAGAATAATGATGCGGCTGCGGGTATAGATGTTGGCAGGCGGTGAAGTATAATTAGCCGTGGATGAACAGCAGACTCCGCAGGCCGGGCGGCCGCGGGCGGGCCGCGCCGCCGCCGTGGTCGGCGTCGTACTGGCCGCCGCGGCCCTTGCCGTAGCGCTGTTTGTAGTCGCGAGGAGCCTCCGCAAGGTCAAGCCGGAGCCGCTCCCTCCGGCTTTGAGGACTGCGCCGCCGGATACCGCGCTTGTTATCTTCCGCGCAAACACTCGCCGCAAGGTCAGGAACCTGTCCGCCCGATGCGAATCGAAGCGGAAGCAGTTCGGCAACAGAATGACCCCGGCGCAGGACTCGATGGGCCGGGAATGCGACTCGGCCATCGCTTCCGTCCTTGGCCGGATTGCGGCGCTTGACACCGTCAAGAGGGAAAACCGCAAGGCCGCCTCAGACAGCGTGAGAGCCGAGTACGAGCGCGCCAAGCTCAAGGTGAGGGTCTTCACGCGTTCGGGGCGGCGCAGCGACATGATCGACGGAGACTCGCTCGACGAAGAGATCAAGAAGCTGATCAGCGAGTAGCGGGCCGGGTCGGGTTTCGCGCACCGCATCAGGCAGCTCCGGCCTGCCTTTCTTGACTCACTGAGAGTTTCTCCTATCTTGGCCTGTGCTCTGGCGCATCGAAATCAGCAAGACGACAACCGACCCGGAAGCGAAGGCGCTTGAATCCGACATCCGCGACATCGCGTCCGGATTCACTGCCGACGTCCGAATTACCCGTCTCTACTACCTCGAAGGCGACATCGGCAAGAGAGGCGCAGAGCGGATTGCCGCGGAGGTTCTGTGCGACCCGGTCTGCGAGCGGTACAGCGTCAGGCAGGTCGGCGCCGGCATTGCCGGCACCGAAGTCTTGTACAACCCGGGCGTGATGGACCCGAGCGTGGCGAGCATCGCGCGCTCCCTGGCCGACATCGGCTTTGAGGACGTCGAGGTCCGTACCAGCCGCGCCTATGAGTTCGAGTTCGGTGGCGGCCGCGGACGACGCGCCACCGACTCGGTCCGGGGTCTGGTAGTCAAAGGGCTGCTCGTCAACCCGGTGATACAGCATACGGCCAGGGCCGGCGAGCATGTGTTCATCCACGCCAGGCCATACCGCTTCCGGAAGAATGCCGTCAAGCTGCGCGGGCTGGCTGCGCCAGAGCTGGAGAAGCTGTCGAAGGAAGGTCTGCTGGCGCTGAACCGGGCCGAGATGCGCGCACTCCAGAAGTACTTCGACAGGCTCGGACGTGACCCGACCGACGTCGAGCTCGAGACATTTGCCCAGACCTGGTCCGAGCACTGCCAGCACAAGACGTTCAAGGGCGTGATTGATCTCGACGGCCGGAAGGTGAAGAACCTGCTCAAGTCGACGGTATTCAGGCTGACCGAAGAGCTGAACCTACCTTGGTGCCTGTCGGTCTTCCACGACAACTCCGGGGTGATTGAGTTCGACGAGCAGTACGGTATCAGCTTCAAGGTCGAGACGCACAATCACCCGTCCGCGCTTGAGCCGTACGGCGGCGCGGCGACCGGCATCGGCGGAGTCATCCGGGACTGCCTCGGCACCGGGCTTGGGGCAAAGCCGATTCTGAACACCGATGTGTTCTGCTTTGCGCCGGTCGACACGCGACCGGAGGAAGTGCCGCGCGGTGTGCTCCATCCGCGCCGGGTGATGAAGGGCGTAGTTGCCGGAGTCCGCGACTACGGGAACCGGATGGGCATTCCGACTGCCAACGGAGCGGTGTACTTCGACCCCGGCTTTCTCGGCAACCCGCTCGTGTTCTGCGGAACCCTCGGCCTGATTCCAAAGGAGAAGCTCGAGAAGCGCGCCCGTCCCGGCCAGGAGATTGTGCTGTTCGGCGGCAGGACTGGACGGGACGGCATCCACGGCGTCACGTTCGCCTCGCTCGAACTCCACCAGAAATCCGAGGAGATCTCGGGCGGCGCAGTGCAGATCGGGAATCCGATCGAGGAGAAGAAGGTGACCGACCTCGTGCTTGCGGCCCGTGACCGGGGTCTGTTTGGCACCATTACCGATTGCGGGGGCGGCGGGCTGTCCTCGGCAATCGGCGAGATGGCCAGCGAGCAGGGCTGCGAGGTATGGCTTGACCGCGTGCCGCTGAAGTACGCCGGGCTGTCACCCGCCGAGATCTGGATATCCGAAGCCCAGGAGCGAATGGTCGTTTTCGCTGAACCCGGCAAGGTCAAGGAGTTGCTGCAACTCGCGGCCGCGCATGACGTCGAGGCTTCAGTAATCGGCCGGGTGACCGGCAAGGGCCGGCTCGTGCTCAGGTTCCGCCGGCACCTCGTGGCCGATATCGAGATGAAGTTCCTGCACCACGGGTGGCGCGGCACTCGCAAGAAAGCACACTGGCAGCGCCCGGAAACAGCCGACCCGTCAGTGCCGATCGGGCAGGACCTGACCGGCGAGATACTCAGGCTCCTGCAGGCACCGAATATCGCCAGCAAGGAGTGGGTGGTCAGGCAGTACGACCACGAAGTACAGGGGACCTCCGGTTTGAAGCCGTTCAGCGGACGGGACGGCTCCGGCCCGACCGATGCCTGCGTGGTGATGCCGGTGCGCGGTTCCATGCGGGGCTGCGTGGTGGCTTGTGGGCTGTGCCCCCGCTACGGGCTGATTGATCCCTACTGGATGGCGGCATCAGCTATCGACGAGGCATTGCGTAATTGCGTGGCAGCCGGGGCCGACATCGAGCGGATTGCCCTGCTCGACAATTTCTGCTGGGGGAGTCCTGACCGGCCGGACCAGCTTGCCGGTCTGGTGAGAGCGGCGGAGGCGTGTTACGACATCGGAAAGAAGTATCGCGTCCCGTTCATCTCCGGCAAGGATTCACTGTACAACGAGTTCAAGAGCGAGTCCGGCGAATCGCTCCCGATCCCGCCGACCTTGCTCGTCTCAGCAGTCGGCGTCATCCCGGACGCCTCACGTACGACCACGCCGGACTTCAAGGCCCGGGGATCGCTCATCTACATTCTGGGTGAAACCCTGGAAGAGCTAGGAGGCAGCGAGTACTTCCGTCGACACCAGGGGCTGGGACGGGAGGTGCCCAAGGTCGACGCATCGCGCGGACGTCGGATCATGGTCGCGGTCGGCACTGCCATCCACCAGGGAATCGTGACCGCCTGCCACGACCTCTCGGATGGCGGCATGGGAATAGCGCTGACCGAGATGTGCTTCTCCGGGGCAATCGGGGCGCGGATAGCGCTGAACAAGGTCCCCGGAAGCCGGCGGTTCAAGCGCGATGACTTCCTGCTCTTTAGCGAGTCAAACAGCCGCTTCCTCTGCGAGGTGCCGGTCCGTGAACGCGACGCGTTCGAAAGCCTGACCGCCGGGTTGAGGGTTCCGTGCCGGGCGATCGGCCGGACCCTGGAAGACCCCGAGCTGCTGGTCGATGGACTGCGGGGAGATGTGGTCGTGCGGCTCAGCCTGAGCAAGGCGGAGATGGTCTGGCGCAGGGCCCTGACCCGGCGCCTCTAGAGTTCGATTGCCTGGACCGCGGTCCGGCCCGTCTCCACCAGAAAAGGTATCAGTTCGGCGAACGGCTTCTTGTGTCTGTGATACAGAAAACGGACGACCATCGATAGATTGACGCCGCTGAGCACGGCGACGCGCGAGTGGCTCCTCTTGACCTCAAGCCCGGCGTTGGCGCAACTCGAACCGAACATGTCGGCGAAGACGACCACGTCACCTTCAGGAAGGCTGTTGATGGCCTGCTCGAGCCTGCCCTGTAGTTCCCCGATCCGGCAGTCTAGATTGGAGAGCGCGCTGACACCTTCAGTGTCCGGGACGATAGCACGCGCCGCTTCCAGCAGGGCTCGCGGCAGGTCGCCCTGGCCGGTGATCACCGCGTAGACCATTGGTGCCCGGTCCTACTCCGGGTCGTTAGCGATGAACGGGTCGATTCTCGGGGACTTGCTCATTACCAATGTGAGCGCATCGTCAAAGACCCTGGCGGGTTGGTAGCCAAAAACCTTCAGGATGTGGTTCTTGGCAATGACCTCGAGCACCAGCGCCAGGTTCTTGCCCGGTATCACGGGAATGGTCACGCGCGGGATCCGGACGCCCAGAATCTCGGTCAGTTTCTCCTCGATGCCGGTCCGTTCGTAGTCCATGCCCGGCTTCCACTGGACGAGCTTCACCTCGACCTCGATGCGTTTCTGAATGCGGATGGCGCGTACGCCGTACAGGCTGTAGACGTCCACAATCCCGACCCCGCGAATCTCGATATGGTGAGCCAGCTCCGGAGTGCGGGCCGCGGAATAGCCCATCACGATGCCGGTGCCGCGGCGGAGTACCTTGACAAGGTCGTCGGCAATCAGGCGATGTCCCCGGTCAACCAGATCCAGGGCGCACTCAGACTTGCCGATTCCGGAGTCACCGGCAATAAGCAGTCCGACCCCGTAGACGTCGACCAGCTCGCCGTTGACGAAATCCCGGGGCGCAAGCCGATAGTCGATGAAGGCGGACAGGGCGTGGATGAACGGAGTGGTGTCCATCGGCGTAACCAGAACCGGCACGTTGAACTCCTCGGCCCCGTTCTTCCAGACGTCCGGCAGGCCCAACCCCTTGGTTACGATGACGCAGGGGGGACGCAGCGAGAAGAGCCGGTGCACCGCCTCGTGTTGTAGTTCCGGGGTCATCGTCGCAAGATATGACAGTTCGGTGCTGCCGACGATCTGGATGCGTTCCCGCAGGAACACGCCGGTGTATCCGGCCAGCGCCATGCCTGGCCGGTTTATGTCACCGGTGGAGACAACATTGGCCGCGAGCCCCTTCTTGCCGGCTGCGACCTTGAGTCCCCATTCCTCCCGTTTTTCGCCGGCGAGGTCGGCGACGGTCATCGGCTGGGCTTCAGATTCCATCGGGCGCCCGCGGGGCGTGGTTGGGACGCTTCCGGTCGTGGAACTTGCCTTGCTGTCGAAGCAGCTGGGCGACGAGCTTATCGATGACATTGTTGACCGCGATGTACATGTCTTTGCCCCGGCCGGTGGCAGCCAAAACGGTGTGGCTCATGTGGACCTTGCCTTCGGCGACGTCCTTCGCGCCTTCCTTGAGGAGGACAATCTCGGTTTCGATGATGTGGCTGTTGAAATGGTCAAGTTTCTTCACCTTCTCGTCCACGTGCGCCTTCAGGTACGGTGTGATTTCGAGATGGCGTCCAGTCAGTGTCAGATTCATTGGTTCCTCCTGTAGCGAGCTTATTCAATCATAGGCGTTCGGGGCCACCGGTCAAGCACTTCACAGCTCGCGTCGGCCCTCGAGCGCACGCAGGATGGTTTCGGTGTCGGCAAGGTCCAGGTCGGATCCGACCGGCAGGCCGCGGGCGATCCGAGTGACGCGCACTCCCTTGGCTTTGAGCTGTTCGGCGACGTAGATGGCAGTCGCTTCTCCCTCGGTGGTCGGGTTGGTGGCGATGATGACCTCGCGAACCCCGGACGCGGCCCGTGCGAGCAGTTCTTTGACGTGCAGGTCGTCTGGTCCGACGTCGTCGATCGGCGACAGGATGCCCCCCAGCACGTGGTACGTCCCGCGGTGCTGGCCGGATTGCTCGAGGGTCAGCACGTCGGCCGGCTCCTCGACCACGCAGACTGTGGAATGGTCCCGGTTCGGGTCTGAGCAGACGTCGCACTGCGGCTCTTCGGTCAGACTGAAGCAGATCGGGCACGGCCGGAGCTTGGAGCTTGCCTCGACGATCGAATCCGCCATCTCGCGGGCGACGTCGGGCTGCTTGAGCAGGTAGAACGCGATGCGTTGCGCCGTCTTGCGGCCGATTCCCGGTAGCTTCACCAGCGTCGCCACGAGTTGCTCGAGGGAACGCCTCAACGTTGTTCCTTCTCGTCAACTTCGCCCAGAATACGGCTGACGCGCTCGCGGGTCGGATCCGGTCCGGGCTTCTTCGCCAACTGGATTGCGAGCTTCGTAGGCCTGCCCGTGACTTCGGTCAAAGTGGCGGTAAGGTGCTTGGCGTTCTCTCGGAGCTTCTCGGCCGCCGCCTTCTGCTTCGAGGGCAGGGAGATGGTGAGTGTATCGTCCTCGAGCGAGACCGGCGCGGCCAGGTCAAGGAAGCCGGCAAGCATCCCCGGATGTTTGTTCGTGCGCAGGCGCAGCTCGGCCCAGAGCGTGCCCATGGTCAGCGGTCGGTCTGCGGCGGTCGTGGTATCGCGGCTCTCCGCTGCCGCGTCCCGACCCGTCCCGGTGCCGGCCGGACCGGAACGCCCCGAGGCCAGCTCCAAGGACATGACCTCAAGCAGCACTCGGGGATACTGCGTGGTGCCGGCCTGGAACTCGTACTGTGTAATGTCATGGAGAATCCTCAGCAGGTCGCCGCGGCCGAACGACTTGGCCTGACGCACCATGCGTTCGACCTCACCCGGCAGCAGGCTGAGACCTGACTCTCTGCCGCTGACTTCGAGCACCAGCAGGTTGCGGAGGTGCTGGACCAGACTGGAATAGAACTCGACGTGGTCGTACCCGGATTCAAACAGCCGCGCGATGAAACTCATCAGTCCCGGGCCGTCGCCAGCGAGGACGAGGTCCGCGTAGTCGAAGAACACCTCGGATGGCACCAGTCCGAGCAGCTCTTCAACGTCCTTGAGCTCGATTCCATCGGGCCG
>CAYOCZ010000010.1:13405-21172 GCA_964402475.1 uncultured bacterium
GCATTGAACGCCGCTTCAGTGAGCATGTGGACTTCGTCAATGATATAGACTTTGTACCGGCCGGAACTCGGTGTGTACTTGATGTTCTCGCGTAGTTCCCTTATCTGCTCGATGCCGCGGTTTGACGCGCCATCAATCTCAATGACATCCATGCTCCGCGACGAGGTGATTTCGGTGCAGAATGGGCACTTGTTGCACGGGGTCGCGGTCGGGCCTTTCTCGCAGTTCAGGCTCTTTGCCAGGATGCGGGCAGTGGTCGTCTTGCCCACGCCCCGCGGGCCGCAGAAGAGATAGGCATTGGCCAGGCGGTTCCGCTCGATCGCCCGCTTGAGCGTGTCGCGGACGTGATCCTGGACCCAGAGTTCGTCAAAACTCTGGGGTCGATACTTGAGGGTGAGTACCTTACTTGCCATTCTCGATTTCCGACTTACGGCTTACGATCGGCGATTGCCCCGGTAGCCGGTCCAGGTTCTCGATTCGGCATTCGTCAATCGTCATTCGACAGTCTCAAAGGTCCGGCCGTGCGGGCGTCTTCGTCCGGTCAGGGAGAGGGTCGCACAAGCTGGCAGCTCCAGCCAGGCAGACTTGCGACTGGTCACCAATCCGCTTACCGTTGCTACCTTCCGGTCCTGGCGGGGTTCACGGCAGCGACCATCGCAAGACCCGGCCTTCATCGCCGTCGGACTCGTGGACCTGATTCGCCCCGGTTCGTCCTCATGACGCTCTTTCGACCCCGCATAAGGCGGGTTTCGGGTTACAGGGGACCGCCGACCCCCCATCTAGCACGACCGGACCGGAATCCCTAGCGCGAGAATATCTGCGGGTCCGGAAACACGCCCTGCGTGTTGACCTCGCTCGTCAGCACCCCGGTGAGTTGCAGCCTGCTGGCGAGGGCGGCGACCGCGGGCCTGTTGATTTCCGTGTTACGCTGAAGCTCGGGCAGCCGGCACAGGCCGCAGACCTCGCTGCAGTCAGGGAAGTGCCTGGCCAGAATCTTCTTTGCCTGGCCGCCCTTGGTCTCGGCAAATGCAATGGCGGCGTCGGTCGCGATCTTCAGGCGTTTCGGTCCTTGACGGTGGGCCCGCGGAAACGAGGGTGCAAACCCGATTGCAGCGGCTGGGAACGGCTGGGACACGAACCGCGAGAGCGCGCTGTATTGGACGATTCGATACTGAGTTGTGTCCAGCGGGCAGAGCAGCGGTTCAATCAACCAGGCCGCGTCGCAGGTCCCGGCCGCCAGCTCCTGCGTCAGCGCCGAGAACGGCACCTCGCGGAGCTTCACGTCACCGGTTTGAAGCCCGAGATTGGTGAGCATCACCGGGATGTAGTCACGCACTTGAGGCGGGTAGATGAACCGTCTTCCCCGGATGTCGGATGCGATCTTGACCGGCGACTTGAGCGGGGCGACGATCGCATCCACCGGCAAAGACTGCCGGAATTCCTCACCCATGAAGACCTTGAGGGTTTCGCTCTTGGTCACGATGCGCTTGAGGACCGTGCTCCACGGGAATACGCCCACGTCCACCTTGCCGGCAAAGAGGTCGGCGATGGCCTGGTCCGGGTCCGAGTAGAAAACCAGAGTCGGGTTAATACGGTTCTTGACAAACAGGCTCTCGTCCACTCCGACGAGTATCGGGATGGCGGCAGCCGAGCTGTCGCAGGCGAACTTGAGGTCGAGTGGCCGGTTCTGCTGAATCTGCGGGTAGAGGATAACGAACACGAGGACCGCGGCCAGTAAGACAATCAAGACATTGAGTAGTTTGGTCATGCTTCGGCTTCCTTGCGGTTAGTGGCCCTGCTTCTTCAGCTTCTCAGCGGTCTTGAGGGCCTCGAGAGACTTGCCGCTGTTGCCGGTTACGCTGTAGCAGATGGCGATGTTCTGGAACGCATCCGAGTTGTTTGGGTCAAGCTTGGTGGCAATCAGCAGGTTGACGATAGCGCGCTCGTAGCCCGCCTTGGCCGCATCCTTCTTGCCCGCATCGGAAAGGGCTGTGGCCAGGCCGGTCTGGCTCGAACCCAGCCAGAGGTATGCCTGTTCCATTAAGTGCGGCAACGCCAGGCTCAGGAACATGCCGGCGGTGTCAGCGACGGTGGCCGGGCCGGTAAGCTTGCGGGTCTTGAGGTCAGGGAAGTAGAGCCAGCCATAGCCTACGCTCTTCCGGCCATTGGTGACAAGAATCGAGTCGACCTTGGCGGCGAGCAGCCCGGTGACTTGTGTGTATCCGGTTTCAGCCGCGGTCGGCGTGACGAGTTTGAGTACCGAGTCGAGCCACGGTTGAGGCAGCATGCCGACCGGTACGACCGCGCCGTCGATCACGGCTTGGAGTGATTTCTCAGCAAGGCTGTCCTTCTTGCCTTGGTACTGCGTTATCCCGAGGTTGAAGAGCGAGGCAAAGTCGGAGGAGTCGTATTCAACCGCGCGGGCGAAGAGCGTCTCGGCCTTGGCCCGGAATCGCTCCGAGGTGTCGGCCCTGCTTTCAGCCGCGGCCAGCAGCATGGCCGAGCCGGCGCGCGAACTGGCCAAGTTCAGGTTGCTGGCAGCGTAGTTGAGCTTGTTGGCAGTCTGGGCAATCTCGGCAAGCTGCTTGGCTGCGTTGAGGTCGATTTCGATGTACCGCTTCAGCTCGGACTGGTCCTGCAGCCGGTTCTTCTCGACCAGTTGAGCGACGACCTGGTTCAGCCGGACCGAGTCGGTCAGTTTGAGTTGCTTTGCGAGGTCGGCCTTGGCCGAGGCGTAGCGCTTCTCATATGCCACGATGGCTTCGTCGTAGTAGTAACCGGCCGAGTCCCAGCGCACGGCCTTAGCTTCTTTGGTCGGCCAGAGGCTGTCCGGCTTCTGCAGGAAGTACAGCCCGAGCAGGCTCAGCGCCTCGGGAGCGCCCGCATCCAGCTTCAGCAGGTCGCCGGCGACGGCCCGCATGTCATCGTAGCGGCCGAGCGCCGAGTAGATGTTGGCGACCATGGCGTAGGTCTGAGACTTGGACGGGTCGACCTTGAGCGCCGCGAGCGCGTACCGAAGCGCGGCGTCGTTGGCGTCGGCGTTGTAGTTGTCGCGCGTCGCGCTGATGAGCGCGGTCCAGGCGAGGTACTGCCACTGCTCGTTGGCGCGGACCTTGGCGTCGAGCGTGGTATCCTTCTCCATCGCGGTGACGAAGTGATCGGCTGCGGCTGCGTGGTTGCGCAGCTGCCCCTCACTGAGCCCGAGCCAGAGCTCAATCTGGCCGAGCGCGGTGTTGTCGGCGGTCGCCCCGTACTGGTCCAGCGCCTTGGTGAACTGCTCCTTGGCGCGGTCGTAGCGCTGACCCTCGTAGTGTATCCGGCCGCCGCGCATCAGGGCATCAAACGGAATCTGCTGTGCGGCGAGCGGCACGAACAACATCGCCGTCAGCAGAATAATCGCCAGACTTGGCCTGCGGAAACTAGGCATTGTGGTCCTCCTTAGACCTGCTCAAGAGCCGTGGGGTATGATAGCCATTTCAGTGGTGCTGTCAACTTGCGTGACGGCCTTGCGTGACGGCCTTTTCCGGGCTGCACCCAGCACAGAATGCGGAAGGCCGCGCCCAATCCAGCTACGGGCTCCGGATTCTCGAAACTGCAGCCTGCATAGTGGCGACGTAGGCGCTCAGCGCCCTAACTTGCAGCCCGCAGTGTCCTCTCCTCCAATCGGGAATCGCCAATCGGCAGTCGAAAACTTCTGTGAAAGCCCATCGGGAAGCTCGTCGGAAAGTGCCTTGTGTCTCTCGAAGTATATCGCGGCGTATGTCTGGACGTATGCTGGATTGTATTGCGTGCTGCGTCGGCACGTGCGTCTGTTCCTGAATCTCGACCTTAACCTCAACCTGAATTCTAGGCCGTATCCGGCGCTGAATCGCGGGTCGTTTCAGAAGCCGTTTGAGAAGCCGAACCCAACGTTGTTTCATTGGTTGTGTGGCTTGAAGTATCGGTAGTTGTACGACTTGGTGAATCTCGCGCCGTATCGCGAGATATAGCCCCCGGGGCGGCCCGTGGGCCGATGACTCCACGGGAAAATGGTGGTTCCGTGCCGCCTCGAGTCTATGTGTTGTATGTCGCTGCTGACTCGCCCGCCAACTGGAAACTCGCGCCCGGCGCGGCGACGCCGCGCGCAGTCCCGGGTTGTCTAATCCCCTAATCGCTCGTCGCTTATCGCTCCATCGCTTTTCTCGGCAGCCGTCCTCCGGATGGTTGGGGGAGTGCTTGCCCCTTAAACGGCCCTTGCTCCGGCACCTGCAACAGCCGCCGCAACAAGGCCGGCAACAGCAGCCGCTCCTGTCACTGCAGCGGCCCTCGCTCCAGGCCCCATGCCCGGTCCTCGTGCCTGCACCCGCTAATGGCACCGCAGCACCGCCTGCTCCCGGTGCTGCTCCTGCACCCTGAGCCGCACCCGGCCCTCGCCTCGTAACAGCCATCGCTCCAGGTCTTGCGCCAGCACCCGCAACAGCACCTGTTCCCGCCGCTGCAACGGCGCTTGCTTCAGCCCCTGTAACAGGCCAACCGATAGCAGCCGCCCCGGCTCCTGCAACAGGATGACCTCCGGTCGCTGCTACAGCCCAATCACCAGCGCCCGGTCGGCTGGTTGACATTGCCCCAGCGCGCCCCCCCGGCGAAACCGCAGATCGCCAATCGGAAATCGGCAGTCGTAAATAGCACCCTGACGTCCTCGTCGCGATTCGGTTCGAGAACTTCAGTATCGACGAACCCAAGCCGTAGGCGCTCCGCGCCGTCGTTCCGCTCGTTCTTCCGATGCGCAGCGCACCCGAGGCGCTTTGCGCCGAGTGGAGGAATCTCTCGGCGATCCAGCGACAGCCGCCCGGCTCTCTCCGGGCGGCTTCGTTCAAGCAGCCTGGACTCTATTCCTTCGCGTGACCAGCGGAGCCAAGACTTGTGTCACCGGTACTTCCCGGAACTTGCGATCAAACAGACGCACGGCGCGCTGGCTCGCTTGACACACAGTTCGAGGACTCTAGAATCTTGTCGTTCCTGACTAGGAGGTTTCGATGAAGCGTGCAGTGTTCCTGTCCATTGCCGTGATGGCCGTGCTGACCGCCGCGCTGGCTGACCAATGGGCCGACGGCTACTTGCGGAAAGACGGTACGTATGTTCAGGGCTATTGGCGGTCTGAGCCTGACGACAAGTATTGGAACAACTGGAGTACCAGTGGTAACACTAACCCCTACACCAGCGAGAAGGGCTACGACCTGCCAAAGCTCGACGACTACCTCAAGAGGCCGTCGTACTACGACTACAAGCATCGGCCGGACGGCTACACGCCCCGCGAGGAAACGCAATCCTACCCGCTCTACGAAGTTCCCTCGGATAACAACTACTACGAGTTGCCGCAAACAACCACCCCATACTTGAGTCCGTGCGAGAACAGCACGGAGGACTATTCCAGTCCGTACGAGTACACCCCGAGCGGTTCAGACGACCCCAGCACCGAATTCGACCTCGACGGCGACGAGTAGTTCGAGGGAGTTGCCATGTCTGAGATCAAGAGAAGAAAGTTTCCGAACGAACCACCGGAAATCCTCGGCCGCTGGTTCACCCGCGACGGGCGCAAGCTCTGGCTATCTGTGAGTAACCGGGACCCGGTGGACATACCTACCGGACACAGCATCGGTCTCAGTATTCTGGTCAGCGCGCAGGATGTCGTTGGAGGGGAGGAGACTAACATCCCGCTGGACTTTCTCGAACAACAAGCGACGGGGTTCGACAGACCTTGGAGATCCGTGTCTCCCAGCGACAGCCCAAGAGCGTCCGTCTATGGCTGGGCCGACACACGCGACGTCTTCGTGGAAGCTTGCAAGGAGGCGCTCTTCTTCGACCTGGTGACTGGCAACGTAGAAGCGGTGGCCGTGGGGTCGGACAGGGAACCCTACTCCCACCTATCCTGGGCTAGCGCCGAAGAGAAATCGCGCAACAGATCCGCCATCGTGCACACACCAGTCCGCGACTACTATGGCTCGCTTGCCGAAGCCGCCGAGGGACGGATCCTAGTCGCACTACTAGTCGCCCAAATTGCTCAGCCCCTTCGCCGCGTGTCGTTTGAGGCGCTCGGCGAGGAAACGTACATTCCAGATAAACTGCTTCGAGACGTGCTGGTGCTAGCGGCAGAGCGGGATTTGCTGACGCTGGAAGCGGACATGTCGGCGCGGCCTAGGCCGCTTGGAGAGGAATGCGCGAAGAAACTCAAGCCGGGTGGTGGCGGTCACATCGGCTTCGGGCCGTGACTCGCATTGCCGGCGCGGCCGACGCGCGGTCATATCCCCTGGCTGCCTGATAGTCGCCGTTCGTCGGTCTGGGGCAAGTGAAAGGAGATTGAGATGACAGCAGAGAGCGTAGAAGAACGACTGGGTAAGCTGGAACGCACCACGCGCCTCTATCGGCTTGTGCTGGTGGGTATAGGCATGCTTGTCCTTGTCTGTGCCGTCATCTGGGTCGCGATAGGGACGGTTGGCAGAGCGCAGGCCCAGAAACCGGGAGAGACCGGAAAGGTCATCCGCGCCAACGAGTTCATCCTGGAGGACGGGAACGGCAAGGTTCGCGCAAGGCTAATGAGCACAGGTGACAAGCCCGCGCCGGGGCTGTGGCTGTACGACGAGAGCGGCCAGCCCCGCGCAGGGCTGATCCTGCTCAAGACCGGGGAACCGAGTCTGAGCCTGTACGACGAGAACGGTGAGAGCCGCGCAGAGCTGTACGAGTGCAATGGAGGGGCGATGCTGGCTCTCGCCGGCGAGAAGGGCAAGCCCGGCGTCCTGCTGGCCAAGACCAATGACGGCACAGTGCTGGGTCTGTACGACGAGAACGCCAAGCCCCGCGTCTCGCTGGAGTTGACTGAAGCCGGGTCGGGGTTGAAACTGTTCGACGGAGCTGGCATGTCCCGCGCTGGACTGCGCGTGACCAAGGACGGGCGGCCGGTGCTGGTTCTGGTCGACGAGAAGGGCCAGACCAGGGCCGGGCTGAGCGGGGACGCCGCCGGACCATCGCTGGCCCTGTGCGACAAGAATGGCAAGGCCCGCGCCGGACTGACCATCACCGAGTACGGGCCGAGACTGGCCCTATACGACGAGAATGGCAGGGAAACCTGGAAGGCGCCGTGATAGACTCTCGGGCATGCAAGCCACCGTCGTCCGGTCGCGAGCATTCCCTTGCCCGTGAATCAGACAAGTCCGGCACGGCCGCCTAACGTGGCCGCGATTGGTCCCAAATCCCGCCCGGCCTTGACGGGGGTGAGATACGTCATGTGTCACCTAAATCCCAGGCTTCCATGCTTCGGAGAAGAGAAGAATCGAAAGGAGACCCCCCTCGTGAACAACGTAGCATTCAGATGGACCGTGTGGCTGTGCGCAGTCATCCTTGCGGTTACAGCATGCCAGCAGTCCTACCTGGCCACGCTCGCTATCGAGTCTGATCCCACCGGGGCGAGAATCGAAGTCGATAAGGAGTATGTGGGCGTTGCTCCTCTGACAGTTGACGTACCGATCAGTGTGTATAACGACAGGATTGATGGTAGTATTATAGTTGACATCCGCGCCCTGCCTTCGTTCCCCGGGCTCTACAGTCAAACGAAGCTGCTCGATAAGTACGACCTCGTGCGGAAGTTAAGGCAAGGAAAGAAGGTCACGCGGCTGCTCTTCGACATGCGACTGCAGCCGGTTCCCAAGACCTACAGGTTCGAGTACGGGCGGTAGGTTCCTAGAAGTCCGGCCGGAAAGTCTTGACAAGTGTCCTGTTCTATGGTAGTCTTGG
>CAYOCZ010000011.1:0-20818 GCA_964402475.1 uncultured bacterium
GTTCAGTTCCAGCTTGTCGAGCTTCAGCTCGGTCGTACTGCCGCGGGACAGGTCCTGCATCCTTATCAGCGCGGGTATCCAGCTCGAGTCCTGATTCTGGAACTCCGAGAAGAGGACGCGCTTGGTCGGCTTGCCATCACTGCCCAGCTTCTCAAGCTGCAGAGGGAGCAGTCGCTCCTTCTCAACCCAGAGGCGGCTTTGGTCCCCGGCCTTTCCCACGAGGTCAAGCAGGTACGCCGGCAGGCCCTGGGTCTTGACCTCGGTCATTCGCTCGACCTCGGTCTCATCGGCAAACGAGATGTTGGCCATCTCCTTGTACGAGAAGTCCGACCCGCCGAAGCCCTGCTCGGCCACGCTGCCCGAAATCCGGCGCACCCGTCCCTGGGCCGGCAGATAAATCCACATGTTGTCGGCCGAGGTTGTCATGAAGGTCACACCGCGCAGGTCTGCCGGCGCCTCAAAGGTCATCATCATCTTGGAGTCGCCCTTCATCACCATCCGCATCTTCCGACTCTGGACCCGGTTGTTCCGGTCGGTGATTATCATCACCGCCGTCGCCTTCCGGTCGCGGGCGAACGTGATGCCCCTCAGCCGGTCCAGCACCTGTCTGCCGGTCAGGCCCGGCGCTGCCGTAACGATGCCGGCCAAAGCCGGCAGTAGAAGCCATAGCTTCCTCATGTAATCCTCCTCGGTGAACGCCGGCTCAGCACCGCCACCAGTATTGCCAGTGCTCCGACGCTCGAATAGACCATTGTTCCGGCAATCAGGACTCCGAACTTCTGGATGATGACCAGTGACGAGCCGGCCAGCACCGCGAAGCCCAGTCCGACCGCGAGTGCGTTGGCGACGATTGCCGGACCTACGCCGCTCACCGTTCTCCGCACCTGCTCCTCGGCGCCAACTCCGGCCTGCCGCTCTTCCCGGAACCGGGCGATGAGATGACACGAGTAGTCAATCCCGATTCCAACGGCAATCGAGCCGAGCATCGCCGTCACCACGTCAACCTGGATTCCGAGCAAGCCCATCGCCCCGAACGAGACCGCGAGCGTGAACCCAATGGGAATCATCGCCGCCAGGCCCAGCCCCGGTGAACGGAACGCTGTCGTGACGAGCAGGAAGACAGCGGCCAAAGCCGCAATCACGCTCCAGAACTGGGACGACTGAATGTTCTCGTGTAGCGCCAGAATCGCCATCGGCATCCCTCCCACCATCACCCGTGTCTGGCCGGTCTCTCCCGCCGCGACTCCGCCTTCCGCACCTTCACTTCTGACTTTTGACATCTGACCTCTGACTTCTGACTTCGACCCCTCCCCGAAGCACTCCTTCATCAGTCGCCTGACGTCCTTCATCGCCGCGGCAATCTGCCCGCTCTCCTGCCGGTCGAATCTCGCGGTAATACGCGCCCGGCGTGAGTCCGACGTCACAAAGTCAGCCAGAAAGTCCGAACCCGAGAACGACAGTAGCAGCAGGTATTGAGCTATCGCCTCGCGCGTCTCCGGCAACCGGTCGTACTCCGATTTGCCGCCGTTGAACGCCTTGTTCGTGGAGCGCAACACGTCAACGATAGAAAGGGTGTGCGTGAAGTGCGGGACCCGCTTCAGCCCGCTCTCGAACCGCTCCATCCGCTGAAGCACCGCCGGGTCGTTGATGTCCCCGTCCACCAGGAACTCGAATTGCATGCCGCCGCCGAACCGCGTGTTCACAATCTCGGCGGCGCGGGTCGGCCCGGACCCGGGCTTGAAGTAGCGGACGAAATCAGTCTCCGGATGCACCCTGCGCGCCAGCACGACTGACCCCGCGGTTAGGACCACGGCAGCGATGATCACCGGCCACCGATACCGGAAGACCCAACCGCCCCAATTGGAGAAGAGGCGCAGTCGCACCCGCGACCCGTCTGCGCCGCCCCCTGGTGCCTTCGCTCCCTTCACGTTCCCGCCCTTTGCCATTGCCAGAACCGCGGGCACGAACGTCAGCGCGAGCACGAATGAAAAGAGCACGCCCGACGCCGAGAAGATCGAAAAGGCTCTTATCGAGACAATCTTCATGACTACGTTCGAACCGAACCCCGCGACCGTGGTCGCCATCGCCAGGAACACCGGCAGGCCGGTGCTCGCAACCGCGCTATGGGACGCGGCCCGCGCGTCCTTTCCCAGCCTGCGCTCCTGCTTCCAGCGCTCGACGATGTGAATGCCGTATGCGCTGCCGACCGAAACCAGCACCGGCGGCAGCACGACCGTCACGATGGTAATCGGCTGCTGGAACAGGCCAATCAGGCCCAGTGTCCAGATGAGCGCAATCAGCACTGAGGCAATCGGCAGGAGCACGCCGTACCAGCTTCGGAACGCGATGAACAACAGCAGCGCCAGCATCAGCACCACCAGCGGCAGCAGCTTCACCATGTCCGAAGTCATCCAGTCCCGCATGTACTTCATCAGTGCCGGCGAGCCGGTCAGCGAGACGTGTTTCTTCAGCGACGACGCGTCCACCAGCTTCTCGATGTCCCGGACCATGTCCTCTTTCCGACTCGTCGGGCTGAGTCGGACCAGGATGAGCATCGAACTGCCGTCTGCGGATACGAGCACGCCTCGATACCGCGCGTCGTCTAACACCCTCTGCCGGAGAGCGGCCAGCCGGCCCGAGTCCACCGGAACCGAGTCAATCAGCCGCGATATGACGACTTCGTCGCCGACCCCCTTCACGTCCTCAAGCGTGGTCAGGCTCTGCACGTCGTTGACGCCCGGCAGCCGCTGCAACTGCCGGATCAGAGCGTCGGCCGCATGCATGACCGCGGGCGCGAACACGTCCGGCGACTCGACCAGTATCACAACCTGGTCCGAACCACCGAACTCACTGTCCACGATCGCCGCGACCTTCAGCCCCGGGTCGTCCTCGGGCAGCATCTTCGTCAGGTCGGACTCGGTTCTCAGACCGCAGATAAACGGCGCGAGCCCGGCGGTCACGAGCAACACCGCCGCAATCACCCAACGCGGGTGACTGGAAACCAACCGCCCCAGCAAGCTCAGCACCGACCCGGCTCCGTCAACGTCGCGGCATGGATATACGATTGAAAGTCAAGCACGCAGATAGTATATATAATTGACCTTTAATGTCAAGAAAAATTCGGCGGGTGTACGAACCGGAAGAGGGTCGGCCTACGGCCGCGCTGGCGGCAGCAGGTCTTTCTGCTGCTCGGACATGCCCATTGCCATCTGCTCCAGGGTCTCGATGAAGACCTTGAGATTCTGCTCAGGGACACGGCGCATCATCTGGGCAAGCCCCTGGCGCTGCGCCTTTGCGAGTCCGCGCGTGACCTTCTGGCCCTTCGGTGTCAGCCGCACGAACACGACCCGGCGATCCTCTACCCCGTGCTCGCGGGCCAGCAGACCCCTTTTCACCAACCGGTCAACCAGAGCCGACGCGTTGGCCTTGGACAACCCCAGGAACCGCGCAAGGTCGTTCATCCGCAACTCCCGTTGCGCCATCAGGGCCTGCAGAATCAGCACCTGGGAGAAAGAGTACTCTTGGCCCAACGCCTCTACCGACGTCAGCAGCTTCAGCCCACGGACCAGTATCGGTCCTAGCCACTCGAGCTTGGCAAGATAGAAGCTCTCTTTCTTCATACAGGACGACCATTATGCAAGCCTGCGGCGCTAAGTCAAGGTGCGGCGGCGGTCGCCGGACTCACCCGAACTCGCCCCGGCGCTCCATCTCAGCGAACAGGACGACGACGGCCTGCTTCATCCTGGTGAACGGCTCGGGCGGGAGTTCGTGCTCGGATGCCCACGAGTCGAGCTTGGTCATCGCCCTCTGCCGCCAGACCGGCCGGGTCTTGCGCGTCCGCCGCAACGCACCGAATACCTTGCGGCCAAAGGCCTTGAGGAAGATGGACAGGTTGTCTTTCGAGCTGACGTGAAACTCGTCCAAGACGTCGTTGAACATGAAGTGCAGTCTGCGATCCCACGCCTCGGCCTTGGCGCGCTTCACCGCCTGCCGTACCCGTTTCTCGATGTCCTGCTCGGTCCGGACCCGCTGCCCGGCCTTGTGCCTGAGGCCAATGTCATAGTTCTGCGCCCGGTCTCGCTGAACCGGCGGCAATCCTGCGGTCGCATCAAGCACCGCCTGTTTCGCGCGCTGTTCGAGAACCGGCGGCAGGGAGGTGTACTCGTCAAGGACGTCCATGACCGCGCCGAGGCTCTTGCCGCAGGCCCGCAGGTAGTCGAGAATGAAGAACAGCGACTGCCGGCCGGCCTTGCCCTGCTCGAACCGGCTCACTGCCTGCTGCCATCCGCGATTGGTGCCGCTCAACCGGGCGGCCAGTTGCGCCTGCGTCAGACCAGCCGCGCGTCGAATCTCGGCCAGCCTCCGACCAAGCACTCGGTTCAGCCCGTCAAGCTCATACTGCTCACTCATCATGGTTTCGCGGACAGGAGGATACTACAAATAGAGCTACAGCTCATCAAGTCGGTCCGCATCTTAACTTGGTCATTAGTAATTAGTTATTAGGCATTGATGAATCTCCCCTACCCCTTTCCCCCAACTCTTGGGTAAGCTATCTGACCAGCTATTGGACAAGCTATCCGACCAGCTACTGGGCAAGCTATCTGTCCAGCTATTGGACAAGCTACTCGTCCAGCTACTTGGCAAGCTACTCGACCAGCCGTTGGTCAAGCTACTCGACCAGCTACTGGACAAGCTACTGGACCAGCCATTGGTCAAGCTGCTGGACCCGCCATTGGTCAGGCTATTCGACCAGCTACTTGGCAAGCTACTCGACCAGCTACTGGACAAGCTACTCGACCAGCTATTGGACAGGCTGCTGGACCAGCTATTGGTCAGGCTATCGGTCCAGCTATCTGGCAAGCTATCTGACCAGCTCTCTGCTAGGCCCTTTGAACGACAGAGGCGGGTTCGTGGACGCTGGCTCCTGTTCATTCTGTTGATCTGTAAACGAAGGCTGCCCGCAGCGACGCGGGCAGCCTGTGGGAAGGAGGCCGTTTGGCCTACTCGGTCAGGACGACCTTCCGGCTGATTCGCTTCGTGCCGTTGTCCAGCGTGCAGAAATAGACGCCGTTGGCCAGGCGCCGGCCTTTCGCATCAGTCCCGCTCCAGACGCTCGTGTACGTGCCCGGCTTGGTTCTGCCGTCTGCGAGCACTTTGACCCGTTGCCCGGCAGTGTTGTACACGCAGAGCGACACATCAGCCTCAACCGGCACCTGCCAGCGAATCACCGCTCGGTCTATGGCGGGGTTCGGCGAGATGGCGACATCCCACTGCGCAGGGAATTGCAGTCGACGCTCGGCTACACCTGTCGTGTCATCCGACAACACGTAGATGGACGAGTCCCCGCAACTGACGAACACCCTGTTGTAGACCGAGTCGTATGCCATGAACCCCGCTCCCCCACCTGTCTGGAAGCCCGGGCCGAGCAGCGTATCCGCCCGACAATCGAGCACCATGATGAGGCTAGTCGGAGCGGGTATCGTGATATAGAGCCGGTCCGTGCGACTGGCCATCGCCAGGTCGCTGACAATATACGGAAGCGGCGTCCGATTGATGATGGAGTCGGTGCGGCAGTCTATGGCGCAGAGCGTGTCTCTTGAGGCGCCTGCATTCGGTACGTATAGCTTGCCCCTCGCGGCATCGTAGCCGGCGGTGCCGTAGGTGCTGCCTTGATAGTTGACCGAGAGCTCGCGCACCACCGAGTCGTGCTCGCAGTCATAAGATGCCACTTTGTCCCTACCCCAGTCCGAGCCGAGATACGCCTTGTGAAGCGGCGGATAATACGCGAGCACAGAGGGACGGAAGATACCGGTGCTGACCGTGGCCACCAGCGAGTCGTTGACGCATGAGTATGCGAGGAGCACATCCTCGGCGTCGTACGCGAAAGCGTACACTTTGTCTCCCACTGAGTCCCATGAGACCGCCCCCCATGGGCGATATGCGCCGTTAGGTACGGACCCGACAAACGAGTCGGTCCCGCAGTCAAGCACTCTCATCACCGTGTCGTCGCACACATAGACGCGGTCGTGCTTGGCTGCATAGCATGGTTTGCGAGTCCCGTATATCGGCAGCCGACGGGTGAGAGAGTCACAGGCCGGGTCGAAGACCATCAACTCATCTGGGGTGATGGTAACCATGTAGTACTTGTCTCGTTGCCAGTTGTAGGCCCAATAGACGCCCGTGTTGAAGTGCCCATTCAGGGGGATGACCTTGTCAATTGAGTAGTCGCCACAGTTGAGAACGTACAGCGACTCGTGGGCGGCGCTAAAGGTCAGCAGTCTGTCCGTTGACTCGACATATATGATGTTGTCCGGCATGAACGCGAGCCGCACCACGGTATCGACGTGCACCTGACCTGTCAGCAGCGAAGCAACTAGCAGGGCAGTCACGTGATTGAGCCTGTCATGTCCAGGTCCTTAGAACAGAACGACCTTGGCATGCTCTATCGTACTCCCGTGGGTCAGTCGAATCAAGAGGACGCCGCCATGCCGGGCCTGCAGAATCAGCACTTGGGAGAAGGAGAACTCCTGACCCAGTGCCTCGACCGAGGTCAGCAGATTCAGCCCGCGAGCGAGAATCGAGCCGAGCCACTCGAGCTTGGCGAGATAGAAGCTCTCTTTCTTCATGTCAGTGACTAATCATCTAGCACCCCGGCGTGAAGTCAAGGCGCGGCGGCCGACCGCGACGCGAACGAGCCTACCGTCGTGTGGCTCGGCTTCCTTGACTCTGTTTCGCCTGCTGCTAGTATCAGCGCCTATGAAAGATGACGGCATGGTAAAGGAAATCCCCTCCAAGTCCGGCAACTTCTCCGAGTGGTACACCGCGGTCGTATTGAAGGCCGAACTGGCCGACTACACGCCGGTGCGCGGCTGCATGGTCATCCGTCCCTACGGCTACGCGCTCTGGGAGAACATGCAGGCAAGACTCGATCGGCGCATCAAGGACGCCGGCCACGTGAACGCCTACTTCCCGACTCTCATCCCCGAGAGCTTCCTGACCAAGGAGGCCGAGCACGTGAAGGGGTTTTCGCCCCAAGTCGCCTGGGTCACGCACGGCGGTGACGAGAAGCTGACCGAACGGCTTGCGCTCCGCCCCACGAGCGAAGCAATAATCAACACGATGTACGCGAAGTGGGTGAAGAGCTACCGTGACCTGCCCGTCCTCATCAACCAGTGGTGCAACATCTTCCGCTGGGAAAAGGCGACCCGCCTGTTCCTGCGCACCATCGAGTTCCTCTGGCAGGAAGGCCACACCCTGCACCGAACCCGCGAGGAGGCCCAGGAAGAGACACTCCGGATTCTCGACCTCTACGTTGACTTCGTGGAGAACGAGCTGGCGGTGCCGGTGCTCGCCGGTGCCAAGCCCGAGTCCGAGAAGTTCCCCGGCGCGGTTGACACCTACTCAATTGAGGCCCTGATGCCGGACGGCCAGGCCCTCCAGGCAGGCACGTCGCACCTTCTCGGCCAGCACTTTGCCGAGGCGTTCGACATCAAGTATCTGGATGAGGACAACACCGAGAAACGGCCCTGGGGCACGTCGTGGGGCGTGACTACCCGGTTGATGGGCGCGCTTATCATGACCCACGGCGATGACAAGGGCATGTTCATGCCGCCGCGCGTCGCGCCCTTCCAGGCGGTCATCGTGCCGATTCTCTTCGGCAAGAACGACGACGCGGTGCTGGCCAAGTGCCGCGAGACCAAGGCGCAATTGGCGGACTATCGCGCACAGCTCGACGACCGGACCACCCAAACTGCAGGCTGGAAGTACAATGAACACGAGATGCGCGGCGTGCCGGTGCGAATCGAAATCGGGCCCAAGGACGTAGCCAAGGAGCAGTGTGTTCTCGTGCCCCGTGACGGCTCAGGCAAGCGGTTCGTGCCGCTGGCCGAACTGCCCGAGACACTCGGGAAGTTGCTGGATGAGATCCAGGACGGGATGCTCGCGCGTGCCCGCGAGTTCGCGGCCTCGCGCACATCGGACGCTGCGACGATGGACGAGTTCAAACGGGAGCTTGAAGCCAAACCCGGCTACGTCCGGGTACACTGGTGCAAGGCCCGGGAATGTGAGAACGCCCTGATTGACGCGACCAAGACAACTCCCCGCAACATGCCTGCCGGCGACCAGGGCAAGCCCGGCAAGTGCATCGTGTGCGGGAAGGCTACGGGCACGGTCATCTATTACGCGCGGACGTACTGACACGCTATCCGCGCGAGTCCGCAGTTCCCGGTTCGCAGTCTGCAGTAGAAACGTACCTGCTCTGCTGCCGGCTGCGGCCCGCGGGCCAGCCGCCAGGAGTACAAGCTGCGATAACCCTCGCGCCTGTTGACATGCGCCACTTTGCGCCCGACAATCTGGCAGGTCCAGACATAGGAGGAAGCGTGAAAGCCGTCATCATCGTGGCTGTCGTCATCGCAGTCCTGGTCGGCGCATACCTCGGCGCCAGCGCCGTGTTTGCAGGCAAGGTGCGACAGGAACTGGCTGCTCTCAAAGCCAACGGCCTGCCGGTCACGCCCGCTGAACTGGCCGCGCGCTACGGTGAGGGCGAGAACCCAACCGGCCGGGTTCTCAACGCGGCCGCAGCGAATCTGGGCAATGACATCAAGCCCCGCTTGTCGGAAATCGAAAGCCTGGCGGCGATGTCCAACCTGACCGCGGCCGATAGCGTGGTCATGGACAAAGCCGATGTCGTCTCCGCGCTGATGGCCGTCGCCGACTCTCCGCCCGCACGCTTCGGCCTGAGATACGAGGACGGTTTCTCGGCCAGCCTGCCCGGCATACTGCCCGCCCTTCCCGCCTTCCAGAAGCTCCTTAGCATCAAGGCTCGCGCGCTGGCCCGTGCCGGCAGGCCTGATTCGGCGCTGCAGGTGCTGCGCGCAGCAATCAGGATGGTCGACGTGATGGGCGAACCGTGCCTCATCCACCTGCTCGCCGGCCTCGTCGGATTCGACTCAACCTGTGCGCTCATCGTGCGCTACGCACCGGCTGCCTCACCTGCTGCCCGCGAGGCGGTCAGGAAGGAGCTGTCGCGCCTTGACCTCAAGGCCCTGCTCGCCCGTGCCGTTGCCACCGAGGCAATCATGACCGAAGTCACCGTTCTCAAACAGGACCCGGTGACCGACGGCAAAAGCCGGGCATCGTTCGTACCGTGGCTGAAGATGGCTCCGCTGAGGAACAGCGCGCGGTACGTCGCGCTGACCGTGAAGAGGCGCAACCTTGACGCACTGGCACTGCCCTGGTGGGAAGGACGCGGAGAAGTCGAGAGAATCAAGTCGCTGTCGAAGCGGGGTCTGTACTCGCAGGTTGCCTGGGTAGCTTCTCCAAACGTGCTGCTGTTCTACGCCCGGACGGAGAGGGCAGCGGCCCGGCAAGGCCTTGCGTTGCTGGCGTTGGCTGCATCCGACTACCGCACGAACTCAGGCCGGCTGCCAACCAGACTCGAGGAGTTCGGAGCCGAGATTCCGCCGGACCCATTCACCGGCAGACCGCTCTGCTATCGCGCAGACTCGAACGGCTTCACGGTCTGGAGCACCGGAGCGGACCGGACCGACGACTCCGGCGACGCCGAGAAAGACATCGCGCTCCGAGCCGAATTGTAGGTTGGCCCGCGTACAACGGAACCGGCCGCGCTCCGGTCAGCGCACGGTAATGAGCGCCTTGACGCGGTCGTACTTCTTCGGCCCGATCCCTTTGACGTCCTGGATTTCCACGACGGACTTGAACCGTCCCGCGGTTTCGCGGTGCTCGATGATCCGTTCGGCCGTCTTGGGGCCGATGCCGGGCAGGGTCTGCAGCGACCCGGAACCGGCCGTGTTGATATTGACGAGGCCGCCTGCCGGCTGACGCACGATGCCCGGTGTGGCCGGGTATAGCCGCACCGGCTGGGCCGGCCTCAGTGTATCCTGTGCGGCTGCGTATGCTATCCAAATGTCGGTCAAGCTCTGAGGCAGCAGCTTGCCCACGTCCGGAATCATCGCGCGCTCAAGCCACTGTTCGGTTGTCACCACCCTGTAGGTTCCGGGGAGTCGGTTCCTGACGCGCGCTCGGGCGACCTGCGACACTTCCGGCCACCGGGTCGTGTCGCCGGTGACGAAGTAGTCCGCGCCAGACAGCAGCGGTGCCCGCTCATGCGGACCGACACTCTCTGGCGCGACCAACCTCGCCAGCGTCGTATCGTCCGCCGAAAGCAGCCGTACCGGCTGCCGGTAGGGCACCGCCGCAAACAGCTGGTCACGGCTGAGCCCGCCTGAGCCGAGCCCCCCTTCGATCTCGTAGGCAGGAAGAACTGCGATGTCAGCTTTCGCCTGACGCCGCACCCCGTCGGCGACCAACGCACCGAGGGCCAGCAGTCCGGCGCTGTCCGGCGGGTACTCCACGTGGTTCGTGCACACGACGGAGTCGGATGGTGACGTGCTCAGTCGGCGCAGCCAAGTCGCCGCCGCCGACGTATCCAAGCCGGCACCGGGCTCGACGTTCAGCAGGCGAACTCCGGTCTGATAGATCCTGCGTTCGGTCTTGCTGAACAGGACATCGGCAATCCCAAGCCGCTGGCCGTAGGCTGCCGCCGTCAGAACCGGTGTCGTCCCCGCACCGGCCATCCGGTTTCCGACGCCGAGGGCGCTACCGCGGCAGATGACGATGTCGACGTCCCTGAAGCTGTCGGCAATCGCGCAGCCAGCCTCCGGGCTCAGGTGACCGAAGACGATGATAACGTCCACGCTCTCCGCCCGCACCAGCGGCAGGTATCGGCCCATCTGGACCAGCGGGTCGTCGACAACCCATCCGCCTGCGTCTCCGCGCCGGTTCAACCAGGGAATATCCGGGTCAGCGATTCCGACGACCCCGATCTTCATACCCATCATGTCCCTGACCAGATATGGACGGAAGAGCGGGACCCGCCGCCTGAGTACGATGTCGAGCATGGGGTCCGCCAGGATCGGGAACGATGCTGCCTTGGCGAGGATCTCGAAGTTCTCCGCGCCGCCGCAGAAGTCACGCGGACCCGGCACCGCGGCATCGTACCCGGCCGCGTTCATGAACTCGATCGCCGCCCGGCCCTGGGAGCTATCGCCAGCCGGCGAACCGAACCCGAAGTCCCCGCAATCAAGCAGCAGCGTCGCATCGGTCCGCTGCTCCTCGATGAGCCGAAGCAGGTTATCCCAGCCGCCGAGCGTCCGGCGCGGCAGGCCTGCCGACGCGAAGTCGACGCCCGGCGTGCTCCGGCCGTGAAGGTCCGAGGTATAGAGAACTCTCAGCGTCTGGAAGTCGGGGCGGGACAACGGTGCGGCGCAGACAAGGGCCAGCAGCAAACCCAGCACAGAAGTAATATAGCCCCTGGCCGCGGCGAATCAAGCCCGCACCGAGCTTGACACCTGAAAGACGTACCCTAGAATCCCGGACGTGGATCTCTTCGACAAATGCAGAGAGTTTGCTAAAATAGTCCAACGGGCCAAGGACAACGACTACTACCCCTACTTCACCCCAATCAGCTCCGAGCCCGACCGGCGCGTGGTCATCCACGGCCGGGAGCTCCTGATGATGGGTTCGAACAACTATCTGGGCCTCACCTCCCACCCGAAGGTAAAAGAGGCCGCGATTGCGGCAATCCGCAAGTACGGTAGCGGCTGCACCGGTTCACGTTTCGGAAACGGTACCCTCGACATCCACATCGAGCTCGAGGAGAAGCTCGCTGCTTTCTACCACAAGGATGACTGCGTGATCTTCTCCACCGGCTACTCGGCGAATCTGGGAGCGATTTCCGCCCTCATCGGGCGGGGTGACGTCACCATCACCGACAAGCTCGACCACGCCTCAATCGTGGACGGATGCCGGATGTCGTACGGCACAGTCAAACGGTTCGTCCACAACGACATGCATTCGCTCGACCACGTGCTGGCGACGGCTCACGCCGATGCGGGCAAACTCATCATCGTGGACGGCGTCTTCTCGGTCGAGGGCGACCTCGCCCCGCTTGACCAAATGGTCCCGCTTGCCAAGAAGCACGGGGCGCGGCTGATGGTCGACGAGGCCCACGCGGTCGGCGTCATGGGCAAACACGGCCGCGGCACGGCCGAGCACTTCGGGGTCGAGGACCAGGTCGACCTGCTCATGGGCACGTTCTCCAAGACTTTCGCCTCAATCGGCGGCTACATAGTCGGCGACACCGAGGTATTGTCCTTCATCCGCCACACGGCCCGTCCGGTGCTGTTCTCCGCCGCCATCCCACCGGCGGCGACCGCTACCGTCATCGAGACGCTCCGGATTCTCCAGGCCGAGCCCGAACGCCGCGAGCACTTGTGGAAGAACGCGCGCCGGATGGGCATCGGCCTGCGCGGAATGGGCTACAACCTCGGGACGTCGGTCACGCCCATCATGCCCATCCACATCGGTGACGACGTCCGTACCATGACCTTCTGGCGCGAGCTGTACAACTTGGGAATCTTCACGAATGCCTTTGTCCCGCCCGGGGTCCCGCCCAACCACTCGTTGATCCGCACCGCGGTCATGGCAACCCACACCGACGCGGACATGGACGAGGCGCTGGCCAAGTTCGAACAGGCTGGTCGCAAGTGTGGCATCATCACCTGACCCGTGGTGACGATCCGCCGGGTTGAGTCCACCAAGGACCTCGACCGCTTCGTCAAGCTTCCTTTCCGGCTGTATCGCGACGACCCGAACTGGGTGCCGCCGCTCATGGCGGACCTGAAGAACACGCTCACTCCGGGCCGCAACCCCTTCTGGATCCACGCTGAACGCGAGCTGTTTCTCGCCAGGCGCGACGGCACAGTCGTAGGCCGCATCGCCGGCATTGCCGACCGCAAATACAACGACTACCACCAATCAAGGCTCGCCTTCTTCGGCTATTTTGAGTCCGAGAACGACCCCGAAGTCGCGGGCGCGCTCCTCGATACCGCGGCCGGGTTCGCCCGGGCCCGCGGCCTTACGAGCGTCTATGGCCCGGCCAACCCCTCGCTCAACGACGAGGTGGCCATGCTGATCGAGCCATTCGACTCGCCGCCGATGATAAAGTCATCATACAACCCGGCGTACTACCCAAAGCTGGTCGAGGCAACCGGGTTCACGAAGGTCAAGGACTTCTACGCCTTCTCGATGGAAACGGACCAGCCAATCCCCGAGAAGTTCGAGCGGGTCGTCAAGGCGCTTCGCGCCCGGCCTGAGATAACGATCCGGCATCCCGACCTCAGGAATTTCAAGCCTGCGCTCAACCTCATCAAGCAGGTCTACAACGATGCGTGGTCACAGAACTGGGATTTCGCGCCGATGACGGATGAGGAGATTGATGACCTGGCCCGGCAGCTCCGGCCGCTTGTCATCCCGGATTTCATATCGATGGTGCTATGCAAAGGCGAGATCGCGGCGATGAGCATCGGCCTTCCCGACTACAACCAGGTCCTGAAGAAGATGAACGGCCGGCTCTTCCCGTTCGGCTGGCTCACGTTTCTCACGGGACGTCGGCATATCAACCAGGGTCGGCTCTGGACCCTGGGAGTGATGCACAAGTTCCGGCACCAGGGGCTCGACGCCCTGCTGTACTACGACGCAATGCTCGCGGCCCGAAAGCACGGGTTCAAGCACGCCGAGCTGTCGATGATCCTCGAAGACAACGTCCCCATCATCCGCCCCGCAACGAACCTCGGCGCCCGGATCTGCAAGACCTACCGGGTCTACCAGCGGGCGGTCTAGCTACCTCGGCGTCAGGGTCCGAATCACGGCCTCGGTCTGAGCCAACGCGTCGAGTTTGAGCTTCCCGGGGTTGAACACCAGCCCGTCAGCCATGTAGAACCGGCCCTGGAAGTTGAACGAGTAGTTCACGAACGGCCCCCCAATCACGTCCCGGTTGTTCTTCCAGACTCCGGAGAGCCGGACGCAGGGCCCGGCCAGGAAGGCGATAGTCTCGGCCTGCAGGAAGCGGCGGTCGATCGAGTCGCCGTCATAGAACCGGCCGGTGAGCAGGTCGCGCAGAACGGAGAGGGACTCCGGAACCAGTGCCCGGGTGGTGTCCTGCCAGTAGACGAACACGTTACGGTCCGGCACGTGCCCGTACAGGTAAATGAACCTCTCGGCCGCGTTGTCCTCATTGATGAACCATCGACGGGGAACGTCAATCGTGAACGCGTACTTGGTGCCAAACTCATCGGTCGGCTTCTTCTCAACGCCTTCGATGTAGACCGCTTTGGTCATCTGGCCAAGTACTATCCCGCGCAGCGTCTGCCGAATCCGCGCCGAATAGACCTGCAGCCCGGCCACGAGCTTCGAGGTATCGCGGGCGATGAAGATGAGCGCGAACTGCCCCTTGAGCCACGGATTGGGCACCTTGAGCAGGCCGAAGTCGCCTTCGGACAGGGAGTCGGCCCGCGGGCCCAGGATCTGGCGGATGAGCGTGTCCTGGCTCGTGCCGATGAGGAAGACGATACGGAACCTGGAATAGGTGTCGAACTTGCCGGCCGTGCCGACCCGTACCTTGAACTCAGGCTCGGGTTGCGGGGTGGGCACCGGCTCCTGGAGAATCGACCGGACGGTCGCCTCCAGTTGGTCCCACTGGGCGGAAATGACCGTCACCTCCCGCAGCGGGCCGATCAGCCGCTGCCCCGGTGAACTGCACGTCAGTATTGCGAGCGCCGCGCCAAGCCCAGCTGCGCCCAGCCACGCAGCACGCAACCGCTCGTTTCTACGTGGCATCGCTCAGCCCACCCGCAGTAGTTCGCTGCGTCCGTGATATCGGGACAGAAGCGTTCGCCGGATGCACCCATTCTGCGGCTGCTTCAGTTCCGGGTCAAGCTTGACCAGCCGGAACGCGTCCTTGCGCGCCTGCCGGAGTACCTTCCGGTCGCGGCCGAGGTCCGCGACCCGCAGGTCGGGAAGCCCGTGCTGCCTAGTGCCGAGCATCTCGCCCGGCCCGCGCAATTCCATGTCCTTCTCGGCCAGCTCGAACCCATCGCCGGTACGGACGAAGAACTCGAGCCGCTCGCGGGCATCGCCGAGCCCGAGCCGGGACGCCAGAAGGATGCAGAACGACTGCCGGGAGCCGCGTCCGATTCGGCCCCGCAACTGGTGGAGCTGGGCCAAGCCGAACCGTTCCGGGTGCTCGATTATCATCACGGTGGCGTCCGGCACGTCCACACCGACCTCGATGACCGAGGTCGCGACCAGCAGGTCCAGTTCCTTCTTCCGGAACCGCTCCATCAACTCCCCTCGCTCTTCAGGCTTCATCCGGCCATGGATCAGCCCGACCCGGTGCTCAGGCAACGCGGCCTTGGTCTGCTCGAAAGTCTTCACCGCCGACGCGAGATCGAGCTTCTCGGATTCTTCAATCAGCGGGCAGACGACAAACGCCTGCTCGCCGGCATCCAGGTGCCGCGCGGTCGCCTGGTAAACCGAGTCGCGTTCAAGCCCGCTCATCAGCTTGGTCGCGACCGGCCGCCGCCCCGGCGGCTTCTCGTCGAGGATCGACGAATCAAGGTCACCGTAGAGGGTCATCGCCAGAGTGCGCGGAATCGGGGTCGCGGTCATGACCAGGAAGTCCGGGTTCAAACCCTTGTTCAGCAGTGCTGCCCGCTGCCGCACTCCGAACCGGTGCTGCTCGTCGACCACGACCAGGCCCAGCCGGTCGAACTTCACCTCTTCCTCAATCAGGGCGTGCGTACCGAACACGAGCTGGACCGCCCCGGATTCGAGGCCGGCGATGATCTCGCGTCGCTCGGCCGCCTTGGTCGAGCCGGTGAGCAGTGCTGCCTTCACGCCGATACTCGCCAGCCGTTCGTGCCAGCCGTGGAAGTGCTGCTCGGCGAGGATTTCGGTCGGCGCCATCATCGCGGCTTGCGCTGAGTTCTCGCACGCCACCAGCATCGCGTATAGCGCGACCACGGTCTTGCCCGAGCCGACGTCGCCCTGCAGCAGACGGGTCATGCACCGCTCGCTTGCCAGGTCCTGCCGGATTTCGCCGAGCACGCGCTCCTGGGCCCGGGTCAGCTTGAAGTGGAGTTTCTCCATGAACGACCCGGTCAGCTTGCCGGTCTCGGCAAGGCTCGCCTCCTTGCGCACCGAGGCGTACTCTCGGTGTCGGAGGGCCAGAAGAAGCTGGAAATAGAGGAGTTCATCATAGACGAGCCGCTCGCGGGCGCGCTGCGCCGACTCGACGTCCTCCGGGAAGTGAATCGCCCGGAGCGCGTCGCGTATTCCCGGGAAGCCGTAGTGCCCGATGATTTCGGGCGTGAGCGACTCCGGTACGCTGTCGAGGCACTTCTCCATCGCCGCGGTCACTGCCCGCCGGATCGTCCAGAGAGAAAGCCCTTCGGTCAGCGGGTAGACCGGTATGATGGCGTTGGCGAACGAGAACTCCGCCTCCTCGTCGGCCAGCTCGAACATCGGGTTCACGAACTGCATGCCGCGGTACCGTGTTACCTGGCCGGAGAGCAGAATCTCCTGGTTGGACCGGAACCGGTCGACGAGGTCGGGCCGGTTGAACCAGAGCGCCTCCATCATGCCGCTGTCGTCACGCACCATACACGAAACAACCTGTCGTCGCGTCCTCAGTTGCCGCGCTCCGGCGGTCACGACCCGGGCGAGCACGGTCGCCTCGTCGCCTGGCCGGAGGTCGCGGATAGCCAGCATCTGAGACCGGTCGAGGTAGCGCCTGGGCACGAAGAAAAGCAACTGCCCGACGGTCTCCACCCCGACCTTGGCAAGCAGGGCGGCCCGCTTCGGCCCGATGCCCTTCAAGTACTGAACCGGCGCGTCCAGGTCCATGCCCTGGGCCCAGCATTCACCGAGCGTTACCGACATCCATCCTCACTCCCTCGCCTCAGCCGCGACCAGGCGCTTGAACTCTTTCTCGTCAACGACCTTCACGCCGAGCTCGCGCGCCCGGTCGTACTTGGAACCGGGCGACGCCCCGGCCACGACGAAGTCGGTCTTCTTCGAGACTGACGAAGAAACACTGCCGCCCAAGGACGTAACAAGCTCGGTGGCCCGCTCGCGCGAGAACCCCTCAAGCGTGCCGGTCAGGACGAACTTCTTCCCGGCCAGCGGCCTGGGCCCGCCCGCTGTCTTCTCCTCGAACCGGAGACCGGCCGCCTGCAGCCGCCTGACCAGCACCACGTTCTCCTTGTCCGCGAGGAAGTTGTGGAATGACTCGGCTACCACGGGCCCGACTCCGGGCACCCTCGCTATTTCCTCTGCTTTCCTCTCCTTGGCGTTCTTGGCATCCTTGGCGGTTGTCCCGTCCCCTGCGGCCGCTTCACGGAGCCGGTCCCACGAACCGAAAGCCTGAACGAGGAGCCGCGCCGCGTGGATGCCGATGTGACGGATGCCTAGCCCGAAGAGCAGCCGCGTAAACGGCCGGGCCTCGCTCGACTCGATTGCCGTCAGCAGGCTCCGAGCTGACTTCTCCCCCATCCGCACCAGGCCGAGCAACGTCTCCCGGCTCAACTCGTACAGGTCGGCGATGCTCTTCACCTTCCCGGTTTCGACCAGTTGCTCGACCAGTTTCTCGCCCATCCCCTCGATGTCCATCGCCCCACGCGAGCCGAAGTGGAGCAGGCGTGCCTTGAGCTGGGCCGGGCACGAGGCGTTCACGCAGCGCCACGCCACCTCATCCGCTTCTTTGAACAGTCGCGTACTGCAGGCCGGGCATTTCTTCGGCATCCGGAACCGCCGGGCCTTGCGCGGCCGCTTCGCCTTCACGACCCTGAGTATCTGGGGGATTATCTCGCCCGCCTTGTGGACTACAATCGTGTCGCCGACCCGGATGTCGAGCCGTTCAACCTCGTCCATGTTATGCAGGGTCGAATGGGTGACGTTGGTGCCGGAGATGAACTTCGGGTCCATCTCCGCGACCGGTGTTACCGTTCCCAGCCGGCCGACATTGACGAATATCCGGCGCACCACGGTCTCAGCCTCCTCCGGCGGGTACTTGTAGGCGACTGCCCAGCGCGGACTCTTCTCGGTCATGCCCAGTTCCTCGCGGTCGCTGAACCGGTCGACCTTTACGACCATGCCGTCGATATCATACGGCAGGTCGTGCCGTCGCGGCTGCCAGGCGCCGCAGTACTTGACCACCTGCTCGATGTCGTCGAAGAGCCGGCTCTCGGGCGCGGTCCGAAACCCGAGTTCCCCCAGCGCGGCCAGCACCTCGTGGTCGGTCGCGATACCTACGATATGCCTCGGCACGGTGTGAACGAAACAATCGAGGCGGCGCTGCCGCACCTGCTTCGAGTCGAGCAGCTTGAGCGTGCCGGCTGTGGCGTTGCGCGGGTTGGCAAAGGTCGCCAGCCCCTCCTCTTCCCGCTCCGCGTTGATGCGCTCGAACTCCCGGCGCGGCAGGTAGGCCTCGCCCCTGACCTCGAAACTCTCGAATCCCTTCTGCTCACGGCGCAGCCGCAGCGGCAGCGAATTGACGGTACGCAGGTTGGCGGTGATGTCGTCGCCCCGTGTCCCGTCGCCGCGGGTCGCGCCCCGCACGAACACAAATCTCTCGTAGCGCAAAGACACGGCCACGCCGTCAATCTTCTGCTGCACGAGGTAGACCGGCGCCGGCACGGCCTTCTTCACCCGGAGGTCGAACTCCCGTAGTTCCTCGTAGGAGTAGGTGTTGTCGAGCGACAGCATCGGCGGGTCGTGGCTGACCGTGGCGAACTCCTTGAGCGGCTCACCACCCACTCGTCGGGTCGGCGAGTCGGCTCGTGCCAGATCCGGGAAGTCCCGCTCCCAAGCCTCCAGCCGCTTCAGCAACTGGTCGTACTCGTAGTCGCTTGTCGTCGGTTGGGCCAGCACGTAGTACTGGTAGTTGTGCTCATTCAGCTCCCGGGTCAGCCGGTTGATTTCGGCTCGTGCCTTGGCTTTGGTCAAGAGTATAATTCTTCCCGGATTTCGCCTGAAAGTCAACCGCTTGCAGCCGGCGCCCCTCTTGATTCCTGACCGGCTCGGGCTAAGATAGACCACGCTGTGGAATTCCAATACGCAGTTGCGACCCCCGTGCCGGTCTGGCCGGACCGCGACACCGTCGGCCAGGCAATCAGACTAGGGTAGTTGAATGCAATTCGTACTTTCGCTCGTCCTGCTTGTCTCCACCGGTACGCCGGACGTCACGGTCCTCCGCTGGCAGAGCCCGGACAGCTCAAAGCCGCTCAGTTTCGCTAAGTGGCGCTCAGGACTCCAACCACAGCCCTGGCGCGTCGAACCCCTGGTGCCTGCATCCCGGTTCAGCAACCGGGTTGACTTCTTCGTGGAAGAGACGCTGGTTTCAGTCCTCCAGCAGTCGCTCGATACACTCGCCGCCGACCTCGTCGACGATACGACTGACGTAGCCATCTTCTCGGTCAGCGGCACTTCCGCCGAATCGCTCAAGGCCCTGCTGGCGGCCGAGTACCAGACCGGCATGACCTCGGCGGTGCTGGTCGGCGACCTGCCCATCGCCTGGTTCCAGCTCATTGATGACTGGAACTCCAACGGTGTCCGCGACGACGGCGAAGGCTACGAAGAATTCCCTTGCGACCTCTTCTTCATGGACCTTGACGGATCGTGGCAAGACAGCATGATACGGCTCGACACCCTCGACAGCCTCGTCCCCGGCTCGGACTCCATCTATGACCTGCACCAAGGCAACATAACCCCGGAAATCGCCGTCTCGCGCCTGCCTGCCTCGACGGTCGGCAGCGCGGAGACGTTGCTCGTGGACTACTTCGACAAATCCCACCGGTACCGGAGCCGGCAAATGCCGGTCACCGACCGCGCCCTGGTCTACATTGACGACGACTGGATTCCGAACTCAACCGAGTGGCACAACGACGTCGGCCTGCTCTACCCCGACCGCGTCTTTGTACGGGACGCTGAAACGACGCGCATCGCCGACTACCAGCCGCGCATCGACTCGGCGGCCTACCAGTGGATAGCCTTGATGTCCCACTCCTGGCCCGGCGGCCACGCCATGAAGTACCACAGCGGCGACAGCACGGACTGGTTCTACGCGACGTCCATACCCTCGCTCGACCCGCAGGCCAACTTCTACAACCTCTTTGCCTGCAGCAACGTCCGTTTTGTCGTGGACGGCTACTGCGGTGGCCGCTACGTGTTCCAGACCTCGACCGGGCTGGGCGCAATCGGCTCGGCCAAGACCGGCTCGATGCTTGAGTTCGCCGACTTCTACGCCCCGCTCGCCGACGGCGCGTCGCTCGGCGAGGCCTTCCGCCTGTGGTTCGAGGCCCGGCTCATCGACAGCTGTGCCAACTGGGAACGCTCGTGGTACTACGGCATGTGCCTTGTCGCCGACGGCACACTCAAACCCCGGGTAACGCAGACCGGCGTCGCGCAGAGTCACACCATCCGCGCCGTCTCTCCCCTTGTCCGGCTGCTGGCCAACCCGGCCCGGAACCGCATCAGTTTCGAACTCAGCCTGAAGCAACCCGCCGCCTGCCGAACTACCTTGTTCGACCGCACCGGCCGCAACGCCGCCAAACTCGTCCCGGCATCCTACTCCGCAGGCTCGCACCAACTGAGCATGGATGCCTCCGGCCTCCCCGCCGGCGTCTACTTCCTGACGGTCAAGACCGGCCTCGCCAGCACCCGCATCCCGGTCACGCTCGTTCGCTAGGCCGGACAGACTCCGCGCCCCAGCCGAACCGGCACTTCGATTCTCTTCACACTCGGGCTCCGGTATCCGCATGATAAGGATTCTTATCAAGCGTGTCGTGTCGCTCTTTCCTGTAAGTTGTGAATTCTGAATTCACTATCCTCTACTGCCTGGTAATGACACCCCCGTTGGGGGGGGCGCGAACGGGACATGGGTTACACTTTATTATCAGGA
>CAYOCZ010000012.1:0-20468 GCA_964402475.1 uncultured bacterium
GTACCGAGCAGCGCGCCCCACTTGAGTGTTTCCGTCGTCAGCCGGGGTCGGCGTAGGTAGTAGAGGAGCGTGGTGACGAAGAAGGCAGTGACGAAGATGACGGTCTGGAACGGCATTGTCTCGGTTGCGGGCAGTTCTTTGCGGAAGACAAGGGCAGCGATCATAACGAGGCCGTCGGCAAGGAAGAGCAGGACCAGCCAGAGCAGGGACGAGGTGTTCTTGAGTGACGGCTTGGCACCGTTGGGCGCGGGACGTGCGACTTCGGACAGGACGAGCGACAAGGCGAGCAGGGCCGCGGCACTGCCGATGAGTTCGAGTGAAGACGGGCGTTCTCGCCAGATGATTGCGGCCGCGAGCAGCGGTATGACGACCCCAGTGCGCATCGCCACGACCGAAAGGGCCAGCCCGGCCGCCTGTATGGCGCGGGTCCAGATGAGGAGGCCGGCCACGAACAGGACGCCGGTGACGGCGCCCAGCAGCATCGTCGGCGTCGAGATGCGGTTCTGGCCGAGCGCGACCGCGGCAAGGAATCCGAGAATCGCGGCCACCGCGTAGTTGACGCGAATCAGGGGCAGTCGGTCAAGCGAGCGGGCGTCCGCGTGCTTGAGCACGAGCCCCATGCCGACGGCGGACGCGACTTTGAGCAACAGGTAGAGCACGGGGAAGTATCACCGGGCACAGCATTCGGTCAAATGTTGCGTGCCGCGAGGCTGCCGGTATAGTGAGGAATGACGAAGTCCGCTCTGCGTCCTCGCAGGTGCAGTCCGACGGCTCAAGCCCGAATGCCGAGTCAAGGCGGAAATGACCAGAGTCCGGACAGGAACCGGTCGGCACGTCGCAGGACTGGAGTTCCGACCTCAACAGCCCTTAGCCAGGCCGCGGCTTTCCACGGCCATCTCGGGCCGTGGCTGGTGCTCGGACTGCAGGCCGGGACCTATGCGCGCAAGAAGCTCGTGGGGTCGCCGTTCGAGCTGAACGCGCGGGTCTTCTGCCCGGCCGGCACTCCGTACACCTGCTTCGTTGACGGAATCCAGTTCAGCTCAGGCTGCACGATGGGCAAGGGGAATATCAGCCATCACCGTGCGGCCGGGTGCCGGGTAGAGTTCACCCGCAAGGGCAGACGCGGTCGCATGCGGCTTGCCGTCCGACCCGAGATATGGGACGAACTCCATGCGCGGCCATCTAGCGGGATGGCGGGCGCGGCGCGGCTGGGTCGCGAGTTCGCCCGTCGGCGGCTGGAGGAGCTCTTCTCCGAGTGAGCGGCATCGGTCTGACACGGTTCCCTGTGCCAACGGCAACCTTCTTTCCCGCGTCAAACTAGTTGCATGCGCTGGCTGAAGAACCTGGTCAGGGAGTGGGCCCCGGTGATAGTCGCGGTGCTGCTCATCCGTTCGTTCGTGGTCGAGGCGTTCATGGTGCCGACCGGCTCGATGCTCAACACAATCTTCATCGGCGACATGATGCTTGTGAACAAGTTCGTCTACGGCGCGAAGGTGCCGTTCACCGACAGGACTATTGTCCCTGTATCGAGTCCTAAGCGCGGCGATATCGTCATCTTCCGTTTCCCATTGGACCCGGACGTGCCCCCAGGCGCCAGCCGGATTTTCCCCGCCAAACTGCCGTTGCTGCCTCTGTTCTGGAACAAGACAAAGGGCTTCTTCCAGTGGTACACGCCATTGGCGCTGGTCAAACGCTGCGTGGCCGTGGCCGGTGACACGGTTGAGTGCCGCGACAAGCAGCTCTATGTGAACGGCACGTTGCAGGTCGAGCCCTACGTTCAGCACCTCGATACGAGGACATTCCCGGGACTGGCCGAACCCGGCGATTTCAAGCAGCGCTGGGAAGGACTTAGGTTCTTCCGTACCGAACTTGCGCCGTACGTACGGGACCAGTTCGGCCCGGTCGTGGTTCCGCCGGGGTGCATCTTCGTGATGGGTGACAACCGGGACAATTCCGAGGACGCGCGGTTCTTCGGGCCGTTGGAGCTGCGCCACGTTCGCGGCAAGCCACTGGTTATCTACATGTCAACGGCCGCTGCCGGGTATCCCATCAATATCCCAAAGATGGTGCTCTCGCCCTGGGCGATCCGGCTCAACCGGATCGGCCGCCTGGTGCGCTGACCCAGACGCGAGGTCCGGACCCGGAATTCACCACCAAGTCACAAAGATACAAACGAGGATGAGATGAAACGGAAAGGCTGAGGCAGGAAATGCGGAGATTGGGTGCTGTATGCTTGGTGTACTTGGTGTCTTTGTGGTTGGATTCCGCTTCCGCCATTCTGCATTCTGGTATCTGACTTCTGGCTTCAGAATTCTCCGCTCCCGGGTCGTTGCCTTGATTCTTTCCCCGCTCTTACTATACTGACCTCCTGTGCTGACAACCTATAGAACTGCGGTGCCGTGAGTAGCGGCATCCGCTGGCTGAGGAACGTCGGCCGCGAGTGGACGCCGGTCATCGTCGCGGTCCTGCTCATCCGTTCGTTCGTGGTCGAGGCGTTCATGGTGCCGACCGGCTCGATGCTCGACACGATTCTCATCGGCGACTTCATGCTCGTGAACAAGTTCGTATACGGAGTGAAGCTGCCGTTCACCGACAAGACCATTATCCCGGTCTCGAACCCGAAGCGCGGAGACATCATCGTGTTTCGGTTCCCGGTCGACACCGATGACCCGCAGCCGCCGGAACGCTACGCGAGGCTGTTTCCTCGCTGGCTGCCGTTGCTGCCGGTGTTCTGGGACAACCAGACGCACTTCTTCACGTGGTACGTCCCGCGCAACTTCATCAAGCGCTGCATCGCCGTGGCCGGCGACACGGTCGAGTACCGGGACAAGCAGCTCTACGTGAACGGCAGGCAGCAGACCGAGCCGTACGTGGTGCACAGGGACTCGCGGATGCTGCCCGGGTTCGAGCCGGTGCCCGCTCAAGCTGCGTTCCAGAAGGCGTGGAAGGAACGGAAGTTCTACCAGTCCGAATACTCACCCTACGTGCGGGACCGGTTCGGTCCGGTGGTGGTCCCGGCCGGGCACGTCTTCGCGATGGGCGACAACCGCGACAATTCCGAGGACGGCCGGTTCTGGGGGCCGCTCGACCTGCGCTACCTGCGCGGCAAGCCGCAGGTGCTCTACTTCTCATCGGGCGCCGCCCCGAACGTTGCCCGGATCATCATCTCGCCGTGGGCGGTGCGGTTCAACCGCATCGGCCGGCTGGTCAGGTGATTTCGGCCCGACGGACGTCACCCGCCGCCGGTTGACACTTCGGCGATTCTAAGCTACATTCGGTCAAGATGGACGTGACGCTCAGGCGATTATCGGCCATCCTGCTTGCGGCGCTGGCCCTTGCCGGCTGCCGGCACCAGCCCCACAAGGTCGAGCCCTGGGTCTGGCCAGGGGCCAATCGGTTCAACACGCTTCTCTTCGCCCAGGCCGGAACCCGGCCGGTACCGGAACTGCGCTATGTTGAGGCATGGGATGCAGAGTGGTTTGACGTGCCGGCGATGGAGCCGATCCCGGCAGTCGCGCACGCGGAGCATCGTCCGCTGGTCGTCGACCTCGACCGCGACGGTCGGTTGGAAATTGTGACCTCCCCCCTTGCCCGATCGCCCGCTGCGATACTGAACGCGGACGGCGCGCCCCTTTCCGGTCGGGCCCGGGGCGGCCTGGACTGGGATTTGATCCAGAGCGACTCGTCGCGTATCGTCGCCGGTGACAGCACCGGCTGGGCGCTGCTGCCGGAGTCGAGCCGGTCCCGGTACGGTGCCAGCTCATTGGCTTTGCGGCTCAATCAGCGGGTGGTCATGCTTCAGGTCGTGCGCGCGCCAAGGCTTCGTTACCCCAGCCGGATGCTTGAATGTCGTGACGGTGCTGACGGCAGGCTCGTGTGGCGGTATGAGTTCGGGGCTCGGCCGGACCTGATGGCCGTTGCAGACCTGGACTCGGACGGCAGAGAGGAACTGCTGGTAACAACCTACGGCGACGGGAACGGCGCCGTCGCAAACGGAACCCGTGACGATGATTCCTGCTACTGCGTTGCTCTGCGTGATGACGGTACGCGGCTCTGGCAGCGCGGGTTCGGCGCACATCCGTTCACCGGCTGCCTGGCCGGCGTCGCCGACCTGGACCGGGACGGGAAGCCGGAGGTGTTTGTCGCCGTGTACTCGTGGCAGAACGATTTCGGCGGGCTGGCGGTCCTGGATGGTGCGACCGGAGAGGTCATCGCCGAGTCGCCGGGACCGGATTCGTCACCGGTGTCTCACGTTGCGGCCGGCTGCGCCGATGTCGACGCGGACGGCAGGCCGGAGCTGGCAGTGGCGGTTTCCGGCCGCAAGGCCGAGGTGCTGCTGTACCGGCTGGAGGAGAGCCGGCTGGCGCTCGTCGCGCGCACGGTGCTCAGCCAGACCCTTGACCCCGAGGTGACCTGCGAGAGCCGGCTGCACGCTATTTGCGACTTGGACGGAGACGGGAAGTGCGAGCTGGTCGTATCGCGCTCCCAGAAGCAGATGATATGCCGCGACCCGATGTTCTACCCGTCGAAGTACGATTCGTGCGGCCTGCTTGTGCTGGGGTCCGACCTTCAGAGACGGCAGGAAATCCCGCTGTCGGTGCGCTGCCAGGACATCACGCTCGGGGATGTGATTCCGGGTGGGAACATCGAGCTGCTGGTTATCACCGACCGGCTACGCCTCTACTCGATCCAGGCCGACTAGCGGCGAATGCGGCAACCCGCCGCCGGCGTACAGGCAAGGCCGCCAAGTGCGTCGGACCTCCGCATCTTGTACCTCACGTTTTGCATCTCGACCTCCTGTGGTCTGTCGCTACAGCGCCAGTTTGACGAGGATGCGGCCCGTATCCATCAGGAACTCGAGGCCGTCTTTCATTCCCCTTAGCTTGTCCGCATCCCCCCGGGCAAGCACGATATCAGTGCCGAGTTTTCCCCGCACCTCCCTGACCCTTAGCACCAGCGGTTGTCCGAATTCGGGTCGAGCAAGAACCTGACCCAGCGCACCGACGAACTGCACTGCGTAGGTTCCGGGTGCGCCCGCGTACATCAGGTACTCGCGTGGGTCGAGCAGCAGGTTGCCGCCTTCGTCGTAGATCTTCGGAAACAGCGCCGGCTTGAGGCCGGTGTCGCCAGCGTTGACAACAAGGCTGGAATACTGATGGAGGAATTCAAGCGCAGGTTGGGAAAGGCCGCCGGCACTGATGTCACCCGACCGTGGGCCGGCAGCAGGCCGCGGCGTCAGGGCACCTTCGACCCCGGAGTCGCCATAGAGATCACACTCGAGTACAACCTCGACCGTGCCACCGAGGGAATCATACCTGGCCGGGCTGCGCTTTCGCGCGCCCTTGACGATGCCTTCGATGCGCCGGTACACGGAGTCGTGTTCGGCCATGAAGTCCTGGACCCGGGAGTCGGAGTCGACCCGAACGCCCTTGACGATCTCTAGCAGGTTACGCTGAGCGACGACGGTAGCAGCCCGCTCTGCCATCTGCCACGCCTGGTCCCGGTTGGAGTTGCCTGGGTCCAGCACGCCGGTGCCGCGGGCCGAGACGGTCTTGCCGGACCAGTCAACCGCTCCGCCGGGCATGAGCTCCCGGACCTGGCCCGGCGCAAAGACGGGGCCAAGCGGCGTCGGCAGCTCGAATGGGGCCTGGGGTGCGGGCGGCGGCGGTTCGGCGGGCACCGCGATGCTCGGGCCGACGGTGCCGCTCGTCGCGCAGCCGACAACCAGCAGAAGGCCCAGGCACAGGACCACATACCCCAAGTGCCGAATGCCGCAAACCTGCTTCATCATTCCTCCTTCATCCTCCAGCTTTCTTCTTCCTGCGGCCAGACCGCAACTGAATCCCGACCCCGATCAGCGCGAGCACCAGCCAGCACGCGATCATTATGCCGTAGTTGGCCGGCGGCATTCGGGCGCCGGCAGAGGCGTGATGCCACCCGAGCAGCTTGAACGCGCCGAGCACGATTCCCCATGCGCCGGCCAGGGCCGATAGGATGGAGACCAACGACCGTTCGAGCAGCAGGGTCAGGATGCCGCCGGCGATGGCGGCCAGCACGCGGGCGAGCATCGGGTAGTGCCAGCCGGTTGCGGCTACAATGACGCCCGCGATGAGCGCCCCGGCACCCGCGCCGAGCATAAACACGCCGAACTTGTAGAGCACCGTCGCGAGGACCGCGCCGAGTATGCCGCAGACGATGCCGATGATGATCGTGAAGACCTGGCTGATGCCCGGGATGAGGCCGGCGACCGCGAGGCCCAGCGCGAGTCCGACGCAAAACCCGGCCAGCCCGAGCGTGAAGCGGAGCAGCCGATACCCGAAGAAACAGACGACAAAGCCCGCAATCAGCAGCAGGACAGGTGAGACGGTCGAGAGTACGTTCATGTACACCCCATTTCCCGCATTAGACGTCCGGTATTCCCGGTCGTCGCCGCGTCAGCCAGCCGACCGCCAGGGCCGCCAGGAATGCAAAGACCAGCGGGTCGGTGACGAACCGGAATCGGTTATTCTCCCCGACTTCGAGGGCGTTGGCAGCCAGCGTCATCCACGCGACGTTGTACCAGAGGAAGAAAAGGGATGAAGGAGGAGCAACTGGGGTTGGACGTGAACGGCGGACGAGAAGAGACAACCCGAAGACAAGGACGAGGCTGTATGCAAGGATGAGAAACCAGCCGGAGTTGAGCACGCCCTGCAGGTAGTAGCGAGAGGGCTGAGTCTGGCGCAGGCTGTGGTCATGATGGTAGCTGAACCGACCATTCAAAGCGATACTCGCGAACCGAACGAGCCCTTTGACGTACGCTGCGTTGTTGTCGAGGAACAGGTATGCGCTCGCAGGCAGGAAGTAGAGGAGATATGATTCCGCGAGCCCGCGCAGGTAGGCAGTCGGACGCGACTTGAGAATCTGGAATGCATCACGGCCATACTGCCGAGAGACAGCGATGAAGAGAGTGTTGTTGAAGTTCGGGATGCCGGAAGGCTTCATCTCCTGGTCGAGGACCGGGATTCCGGTTGGCTCCGGCTTCGGGATCGCGCCGTGGTACTTGTCCGGCTCGCTGAACGGCGGGACCAGCGAGACCGCCGAGACCGTGCCGTTGCCGTACAAGGCCCTGCGTTCAGCTACAGTCAGCATGCTGTTGGTCATCTTGGAGAAGTTCATGCCGAACCACGTGCTGCCGCTGAACTCGCCGACCTGCACAAGGTTCTTGCCGTACCAGAGTACGACGACCAGCACCGGCACCGCGGCAGCGGCCAGCACCTTGCGCCAGTTCCTGCGTCGAAGCAGCACAAGCGCGAGCACGAGCCCAAGCACCCAGACAAGGTGGAAAAGACTCCAGGCTAGAGCGAGCAGCGCCGCACAGGCGAACAACAACAGCGCGTCAAGGAACCGTCCCCGCCGGGCGAACCGCTGCCAGAAGAGGGCGGCGAGCAGCAACAGAACGGTCAACGGATAGGTGTAGAACAGCCAGTTCTCATAGAGCACGCAGGCCGGACTGGCGACATAGAACGCGGTCAGCACCGAGTTCGGCGTATCCGGCATCCCCAGTTCCTTGAGAAGCAGGAACATCGCTACCGCAAACGAGAGACCGAGAAGCAGGTAGCAGACGGCGAAGACAGCAGTCTCGTGCCCGGAGAAGAGGTTGACGACGATTCCGAGAAAGACATTGAAAGCCGGGGGCTGGCTGTGGAGATACCAGAGGCTCTGCCCGGGATTGGCTCCTAGCAGGGCAGGGTCAATGTACTGCCAGAACCAGGGCAGGGAGGATGCGTCGAACCGCAGGCCCGCGACGTAGTAGCCGACGCGCGAGAGACCAAAGGCTGCGATGACCGCGAGAAGCGGCCATGCTTTCTGCCGCGTCGATCGTAGAGCGTTTTGCGTCAAGCGTGTCGCGTCGGACGTCCGGCGTTTCTTCACGGCGCCTGAGCATATTGGCTGAGCTTGCCAAGTCAAGCCGGCGGCATTGACAGACGATCGGAGAACCCGTGACCGGGGCAGGTACGACGTCGGAATGCGGAACCGTCCTCGGACTTGGTCCGCCAATCCGGGCCCGACGGTCGGGATTCCGGCAACCGCTCTCCGCGACACCGGCTGAGGTGGTCCTCGGGTACCAGTCGCGCGAGGCCTGTCGACCTGAAACGGTCTCCGATTCCCGGCGTCTAACGGAGAAAATCCAGGCTCATACCTAGGAGGTGACCATCATGACAAGAAACCTGATGACCTGGGACCCGATTCGTGAAATGAGCACGATGCGGGAAGATATGGAGAGACTGTTCGATTCGATGCTTGGCCGCTATCCGCGAGAGCGCGGGCAGGCGCTGTGGGCGCCGGCCATCGACGTGGAAGAGACGAACGAGGCGATGATAGTACGCGCCGAACTGCCCGGGATGAAGCGGGAGGACATCAAGGTCAGGGTGGCGGAAGATACTATCACCATCAGCGGCGAGCGGAAGTACGAAACCGAGCAGAAGGACCGGACGTTCCATCGAGTCGAGCGTGCGTACGGTTCGTTCCATCGTGCGATTGTACTGCCGGTGAGTGTGCAGGGCGACAAGGCCGCGGCCAGCTACAAGTCGGGAGTGCTGGAACTGATCCTGCCCAAGGCCGAGAGGGTCAAGGCGTGCGAGATCACGGTCGAGAGCAAGGACTAGCTTCCCTCTGCAGAGGAGATGGCCCGCTTGACGCGGGCCGTCTCTTTCTTGTGGCTTGACCGAATGCCGAATTCTTGGTTAAATATGCACAAGGTAGATTCAGTGGAGCTTTGTCGAGTCAAGACACATTCAACACGCATAGAAAGAAAGGGCTGCTAGCGTGATCTGCCCCGCTTGTGGCTCGCGCAACCCCCGCACGGCGCGGGTTTGCGGAACGTGCGGGACCGTAGTGTCGGACGTGCCAAGGAGACAGTTCAGGTACGAGCAGGCTCTTTTGGACAGGGCGCAGGCTCCAGTCCAGCGCGAGACGAAGACGTTGAGCGTCATCAGTCTTGTCCTCGGCCTCGCATCGCTCACGCCCGCGACTTTCGTCGCCGGCATACCGGCAATTATAGTGTCCATGGCTGCGCTAAAGCGGCCTCGGCCCGGTCGCTGGATGGCCTACGCCGGGCTCGTGACCGGCGCCTTCGGCACCTTGATACTGACGTTTGCCATGCTGTTGCCGTTTATCGCCTGGCAACGTGAGCTTCACCGGGTTGCGGTCGTGAAACAGAACATGCAGGCCTACCGGGCCGCACTGGATGACTACGCGGTTGAGAATGAGGGGCGCTACCCGAAATCGGGCATATCCTGGGAGAAAGAGGACGAAGACGGAATGGTGTCGCACTTCAAGGGCGATTACGGGGCCCTGACCAGCATTCCGTTCAACCCTTACACCCGTCAGCGCTATCGCAAGGGTGTAGACTTCTTCTACCAACCCGAACACCTCGTCGAGACCGAGCTGAACGCGGTGACCGACCGCGCCGATCCCCGGTGTCCGTTTGTCGGACTGGCCGCGCCCCGGGGTATGCCGGGTACAATTGTGATACTCGGCTGGGCTACCCCCGAGGACCGCGGCTCGCCCATCGAGTACGCTATCGTCGGCTACGGCCGCAACACCGCCGAACCGCTTCGCCGGGGCAAGAATTTCCTCGACCTTCACAACTGAAGTCCGACCCCGTTGAATCCGGCCAGGTTGCCCTGAATTGACAATCCGATGCAGCTACCTATTCTTTGCAGCTACTAGAAAGGAGCAGATTCGATGAGAACGCTGACACTGACCATGGCTTTTGTGATCCTCGCCGGAGTATTCTGCGCCGGCGATACCAGCAAGCAGACGTCATCCACGGCGCCCGCCAAGTGGCCGAAGGAGGCGCTGAGTCCGTTGACCGAAGATGAACTGGCCCAATTTATCAAAGTCCTGCCGGCGCTCAACGGGGCACTGAAGGCCGCGGATTGGAAGAATACCTCCAAGGAGAGCGATCCTCCGCTGTCGACGTTGACTATCCTTGTCGAAGGTATGAAGGTGCCGGGTATCAACGATTCGGTAAAGCCATATGGCGGTTGGGCCAAGATACGCCCGACTGCGTACAAGGTGTTCGCCGCAACGGCCGCGCTCGTCATCGACCGAGCATCGCCCGAGATGATTGCGAGGATAAAGCAGGACACCAGCGCGAGTGCCAAGCAGAGCATGAAGGACTATGAATTCTTCAAGTCTGTCTGTACTCAGATACCGGAAGCGAACAAGCAACTGGTGACCAAGTACCAAGACCAACTGCAGCCACTGGGGTCACTTGGCCGCAAGCCGCAACCTCCAAAATGACGTCGCGGAGCAGGCTACCCCTGCTCCGTTTGCCGCTTCGCCAAGTTCAGAACAGCGGGGATAGACCATTATGGATAGTGTCTGATAGTTTATAGATATCGAGCCTGCCATTCCGCCTCTGCAACCCCGCTGGCCGGCGCGAAGTCTATTTAGTATCCTCATTCGACCCGAAAGGAACCTGAATCTATGGAAGAACTGAAAGACGACATCAAGCGAGTCCACGAAGAGATCGAGCGCGAAAGCCTGTTCGTCCAGGCTGTAACCGGAGAGGTCGGCAAGGTAATCGTTGGGCAGAAGTACCTGGTTGACCGGTTGATGGTCGGATTGTTGGCGAACGGCCACGTCCTCATCGAAGGCGTGCCCGGCCTGGCCAAGACCTATGCCGTGAAAACGCTGGCCCGGGCCATCGCCACGATGTTCCACCGGATTCAGTTCACGCCGGACCTGCTTCCGGCCGACATCATCGGGACCCAGATATACAACCAGCGCACCGGCGAGTTCACCGTGCGGAAGGGGCCGGTGTTCGCGAACCTCGTGCTGGCCGATGAAATCAACCGCGCCCCGCCCAAAGTGCAGAGCGCGCTGCTCGAGGCGATGCAGGAGCGGCAGGTCACCATCGGCGACGATACGTTCAAGATGGATGACCCGTTCCTCGTGCTTGCGACCCAGAACCCGATTGAGCAGGAAGGCACTTATCCCCTGCCCGAAGCGCAAACCGACCGGTTCCTCCTGAAGCTGCGGGTCGGCTACCCGAGCATGGAAGAGGAGAAGCAGATTGTCAACCGGATGACCACCGGCGTCGAGCCGACCGCGTCTCCGGTCGTCGAACCGGCCGCCATCATCCGCGCCCGGGCGATCTGTACGCGCATCTACGTTGACGAGAAGCTGAAGGACTACATCCTGAACATCGTCTTCGCGACCCGGCAGCCGAAAGAGCACAACCTTGCTGACCTGGCGCCGCTGCTTCGGTACGGCGCTTCGCCGCGCGCCTCGATCTACCTGCTGACCGCGGCGCGGGCAATGGCGTTCCTGCGCCGGCGCGGGTTCGTGATACCGGAAGACATCAAAGAGCTGGCGCCGGACGTGCTCCGGCATCGCCTGATATTGAGCTATGAGGCTGAGGCCGAGGAACTGACCACCGACGACGTCGTGAAGCGTGTGCTCGAAGGCGTCGAAGTTCCGTGAGTCCCGGCCCGCGCACAAGAACAGCGAAGACCGGCCGCGACAAGCGGCCGGATACTACCGGTCGCTCGCACATCCGGCAGATTGAGATCCGGACGCGGCGACTGGTCAATACGCTCTTCTCCGGCGACTACAAGTCATCGTTCAAGGGCCGGGGCATCGAGTTCCTCGACGTGCGCGAGTACCTGCCCGGCGACGACGTGCGTACGATTGACTGGAAGGTGACGGCGCGGTTCGGCCGGCCCTACGTGAAGAAGTACGCCGAAGAACGGGAACTGGTCGTTATCCTGCTGGTGGACGCGTCCGGCTCGGACCGGTTCGGCACGAAGCGGCTGTTCAAGCTCGAACAGGCGGCCCAGGTCGCGGCTACGCTTGCTTTCTCCGCCATCCGCAACAACGACAAGGTCGGGCTGGTTTTCTTCACCGACCGGATTGAGAAGTACGTGCCGCCGAAGAAGGGCAGGATACACGTGCTCCGGCTGATTCGCGACATCCTCTACTTCGAGCCGGAGCGTCGCGGCACCGACGCGGCTCAGGCGCTTGAGTTCCTGATGCACGTCCTCAAGCGCCGTGCGATTGTCTTCCTCATCTCCGATCTGATGGGAGACTCGTACCGGCCCGAGACGATCCGGCAGCCGCTCGGCATCGTCGCGCGCAAGCACGATCTGGTCGTGGTTTCGGTGAGCGACCCGGCCGAGAAAGTGCTGCCCAAACTGGGACTCGTCGAGATGGAGGACGCCGAGACGGGCGAGCTCGCGACAGTGGACACGTCCGACCCGGTCCTCCGAAAGCGATTTGCCGCGTCCCAAGCCGCGCGGCAGGAAGCGGCCGAACGGCAGTTCCGGCAGCTCGGCATCGACCACATTCCGGTCTCGACCGCAGAAGACTTCACCAAGAAGCTGCACCAGTTCTTCCAGAAGCGAGCGCGCAGATACAGGTAGAAGACGTCAGAATGCGCAGACCGGCACGGAGGCTAACCACCAAGACACAAAGGCACAAAGCCCGAACAGATGCACGCGTCGGTTTCTGCGTTCTTGGTGTCTTGGTGTCCTTGTGGTGGAATCCGGGTCTGACTCTAGCGCAGCCTGCGGCGCCCGACTCGACGGCAGCGCCGGACACGACCGCCCGTGACACTGTTGCCCACGATACCACGCCTAACTACCGCATCGTCTCCGGCGGGCCGGTATCCGTGAGCGCGAAGCTCCTGCCCCGGCCAAAGCGGGACCTGACCGTCGGGGACCGGTTCAAGCTGGAACTGGTGGTCAAGCACCACCGTAACACCAAGGTCGGTGAGCCGTTCAGCCCGAACTTGGACCCGTTCATGATCCTCGACCGGAAGAGTGTCACGCGCTATGCCGGCGACACGATTGTCGACGTCCACGTTTTGACGATGGCCGCGTTCGCAACCGGTGAACCAAAGATACCGCCCTTCATCGTACCCTACCCGGCGGAAGGCGAGGTCCGGGCTGCGGCATCGGATTCGATACCGATTAAGATTGCGAGCGTGATGCCTGCGGACATGAAGGACATCAACGACTTGAAGCCGCAGATACAGTTTCCGAACTTCCTGCCGATGTGGATCATCCTCGCGTTGTTCGGCGCGGCCGGACTGGGCTATCTTGGCTGGCGCTTGTACCGCCGCTATCGCCGGACAATGCTCTACGGCACGCCCCTGCCCGACCCGTGGGACGAGGCGCTCGTTGCGCTCGACAAGGTGCCGGCCGACGACTGGCTGGCGTCCGGCCATTTCAAGCGCTATTACTACACGGTTTCGGAAGTCCTCAAGCGCTACCTGACCCGCAGGTTCGGGTTCCCTGCTCTGGACCAGACTACGACCGAAATCGTGCGTTCCATGAAGCTTGCCAAGACTCCGGAACGCGAAGGGTTCGGCGAGTTCTTCCAGCGGGCCGACATGGTGAAGTACGCCAAGTTCGTGCCGCCGGTGACTGAGGCGGCGGCGGTGATTCCCGCGGCTCGCGAACTAGTGCAGGCGACCACGCCGAAGCCGGAACCGAGTCAGGCGAGTCCGACCAGTTCGACGGGTCAGACCACTTGAAGCTATGAGATTCGCTCATCCCTGGTTCTTCCTGCTGCTGGCCTTGGTGCCGGCCTACATCTGGTGGCAACTGGTGAAGCGGCGGGCCGCGGTCGTCTACAGCGACCTCGGGTTCCTGCGCGGTCCCACGCCCCGCGGCCGGTACGGCCGGGTCATCGTCCACTCGCTCTACGCCCTTGCGTTCGTGTTCATGATTGTCGCCTTGGCCCGGCCCCAGCGCGGGCGGCAGTTCCAGGAGGTCGAAACCCGCGGCATCGACATCATGCTCTGCATTGACATCTCCGGCTCGATGCAGGCCGAGGACTTCTCTCCGAAGAACCGCTTGAACGTGGCAAAGGAGCGGGCCAAGGAGTTCATCGACAAGCGAAAAGGCGACCGCATCGGCCTCGTCATCTTTTCCGCGACCAGCTTGACCCAGTGCCCGCTGACCATGGACCGGCAGATACTGGACGGCCTGCTTGACCGGGTTGACTTCGGCATGCTCGAAGACGGCACCGCCGTCGGCCTCGGCCTCGCGAGCGCGGTGGCGCGGCTGAAGGACTCGAAGGCGAAAGACCGGGTCATCATCCTGCTTACGGACGGGGTCAACAACACCGGCGACATCGACCCGATTACCGCGGCCCAGACTGCGGCGAGCTTTGGCATCAAGGTCTATACCATCGGCGTGGGCAGCAAGGGCATGGTGCCGTACCCGGTGAACGACCGGATGTTCGGCCGCCGCTACGTGCAGGTGCAGATTGACCTCGATACTGAGACACTGCAGAAGATCGCGGACATGACCGGCGGTCGGAGCTTCCTTGCCACCGACGCACAGGCGCTCAAGCAGATATACGACGAGATTGACCGGATGGAGCCGACTACGTTCAAGGTGAAGCAATACACCGTGTACAACGAGCTGGCCGGGCTCTGGCTGCTGCTTTCCGTCCTGGCCCTGGGAGCGGGCGTGGGGCTAGCGACCACCATCTTCCGGAGGCTGCCGTGATCAAGTGGGCCGAGCCGGTCTACCTCTGGTTCCTGCTCGTGGTGCCGGTTGGGCTGGTGCTGCTCATCCTGCGCGGGCTGAACCGGCGCCGCGCTCTATCCGGCGCGATCGACCCGGAACTAGCGGAACGGCTGACACCTTCACTTTCTCCCGGCCTCTCCACGATCAAGGGGCTGCTTCTGCTCGGCGCGCTTGCCTTCCTGCTGCTGGCAGCGGCCCGGCCCAAGTGGGGCGAGAGACTCCAGCTCTACAAAGGCAAGGGCATCGACGTGGTGATTGCGCTCGACGGCTCGCAATCGATGCTCGCGGAGGACGTCAAGCCATCGCGGCTGGTCCGGGCTAAGACCGAGCTCGCCTCGTTGATTGACGGCCTGACCGGCAACGCGGTCGGCATTACCGCCTTTGCTGGGGATGCGTACGTGATGTGCCCGCTGACCGCGGACGCCGACGCGGCCAAGCTCTTCCTCGACATCATCGGCCCGGACATGATGCCGGTGCCCGGCACCGACTTCGGCAAGGCCATAGACGTCTCAATGTCGCTGCTGAACCCGAAGGAGATGAACTACAAGGCACTGGTGCTCGTGACCGACGGCGAGGACCTGGGCAAGAACACCGCACAGGCAATCCAGCGCGCGGTCGAGAACCACGTGCGCATATTTCCGGTCGCGTTCGCCACCGCCGAGGGGGCGCCGATACCGGACTACGACGCACAGGGTAACCTGAAGGAGTACAGGAAAGACAAGGAAGGTCAGGTCGTGATGTCCCGGATGAACGAGCGCGTGCTTATCGTAATGGCGCAGGCGACCGGCGGCCGGTTCCTGCGGGTCGAAGGGTTCTCCGGTGAGCGGCTGCTCGGTGAACTCGACCGGATGCGCAAGAAGGACATCGGCGGCGGGCAGTTCACCGACTACGTCGAGCGGTACCAGTGGTTCCTCTTGGTTGCGCTGGTGCTGCTGCTCGCCGGGCTGGGGCTGAGCAACCGCAAGGGAGCCTGGGTTCAAGTCAAGAGCCGAAAGGCAGAAGCCAGAAGCCAAAACGAAGATGCGGAACAGAAGTAAGCTGGTTGTCCTTTGTGCCTTGTCCTTGGGACTTGCCGCTTATGGGGCGGATGTCGGTGGCCTGATGCGGCAGGGGAACGGGCTGTACAACCGCGGCAAGTACGATGAGGCGCTATCCCGGTACCAGATGGCAGAAGTGCTGGAGCCGGACGCGACTGCCATTCACTTCAACCTCGGCAATGCGCTCTTCAGGCTCGGGCGGTACCAGGACGCGGCCCGCGAGCTCGAGTTGGTTATGATGGACAAGAAACCTGAGCGCCGGGCCAATGCGATGTATAATACGGGCAACGTGGCATTCAAAGCAGGCCAACTCGACCCGGCAATCAAGGCGTTTACCGGTGCCCTGGCCATCAACCCGAACGACAAGCAGGCCAAACAGAACCTTGAGTTCTGCCTGAAGAAGAAAGAAGAACAACAGAACCAGCTGGACAGCTCGCAGCAGCAACAGCAGCAGCAACAACAACAGCAGCAGCAACAACCGCAGCAAGGCATGGACAAGAACCAGGCCGAACGCATCGTGCAGGCGGTCGAGGACAAGGAAAAGGAACAGCAGAAGAAGCAGCGCCAAGCCGGCGGCAGGAAACAGGTGGAACAAGACTGGTGATGCGCCGCCTATGTGTCCTATTGGTCCTATTCGTCCCATTCCTCGTCGCGGCTGAGCTGAACTTCTCCGCCGATGCTGACCGGACCACGGTCGGACTGGGTGAGCAGTTCCAGCTGACAGTCACCGTCGAGGGCACGAACATCGGCGGCGCGCCCCGGCCGCAGGTCCCTGCCATGGATGACTTCGACCAACTCGGCAGCACCTCATCCCAGTCAACGAGCATCTCGCTCGTCAACGGACGGATGACCCTGCAGAATAGCATCAGCTTCGTCTATTTCCTGTCACCCAAGCGGGTCGGCAACCTGACCGTCCCGCCATTCAAGCTCTCCTTCAGAGGCACGACGTACGAGACTCAGCCCATTGCGATAACGGTCACCAAGGAAAGTCAGACCCCGTCCCCGCGGCCTCAACAGCGGCAATCTCCGTTCGGGTTTCCCGGCCGCGCACAGCCCCGCAGTTCGGGTCGGGGCAACGTACTGCTATCCGCATCGGCAGACCGGGCATCGGTGTTCCAGGGCGAACAGGTGACGGTTACCTTTGTCCTGTACACGCAGGCCCAAATCGGTGACCTCGGAATCAGGGATATGCCGGGGTTCACCGGGTGCTGGGCCGAAAAGCTTTTTGATGCCCGGGAGCTGAACTGGCGAAACACAACCTACAACGGCCAGCGATACAACGCCGCGACATTGAAGCAGGTTGCGCTCTTCCCCACCCAGTCCGGCGAAGTGAAGGTCGACAAGATGACCGTGTCCGGCCAGCTCGTGGTCAGCGGCGGGTTCCTCTTCGACTCGGCCGAGCCGTTCGAGGTATCGTCGGACCCGATTACGGTAAACGTGAAGCCGCTGCCGGAAACCGGCAAGCCGCAAGACTTCAGCGGCGGCGTCGGTGACTTCAAGGTAGCGGCCGCCCTGAGCCGGGACAGCTCGGTCGGCGGCGAGCCGCTGACCCTGACCGTCCAGATCGCCGGCACCGGTAACATCGGGCTCGTGGGCGAGCCGAAGCTCGGGGCGATTTCCGGGGTCAAGGTGCTGAGTCCGGAAACCAAGCAGAACACGCGCACCTCCGACGGCAGGGTCGCGGGCGAACGGGCTTTCAATTACCCGCTGATACCGACCGCGGACGGCAAGTTCGTGATACCCGAAATCACGCTGGGCTTCTTCAACCCGAAGACCGGCAGCTACTACACCCAGACGACCCCGCGTCTCGATTTCGTCGCGACCGGCGCGAGCGGCAAGACGCCGCTGGCCGACGTCGAGTCCGGCGTCAAGCAACTTGGAACCGACATTCTCCACATCAAACCGGCCTGCAGTCAGCAATCGCCACTCGCCGACCGCCAATCGCCATTCGCCTTCCTCGGTTGGTTCTTCTACCCGGCCGGGCTCGCGGTGCTGGCCTTCGGCATCGTGCTGGGCAGGCACCGTCGCAGGGTCGAGCAGGACCGGGGCTATGCGCGCCGGACACGCTCCAGCCGGTTGGTGAAGAAAGGCCTGGCCGAGGCGACCAAGCTCCTCGCCCAGGGGAACGAACGCGAGTTCCATGCCGCGCTCAACCGGGCGGTCGTACGCTACGTCGGGGACCGGTTCAACCTCGAGACCTCGGGCATGACCGGGGACCAAATCCAGGCCGAACTCTCCAGCCGGAACGTCGACGCGGATACGGTCTCAAGTCTGCTCGACCTGATTGCCTCCTGCGACGCGGCCCGCTTCTCGCCCGGCGTGACGAGCTGCACACCGCAGGAGACGCTGGAAAAGGCGCGTATCGTGCTGGAGAAGTTGTGAGGAGAAGGGACAAAGAGATCAAGGGACAAAGGGATCGAGGGACCAGACGCGGACCGCGTGCCGGAGGTCCGTCATTCCGAGCGAGCGCCGCGAGCCGAGGAATCTCTCAGGAGAGACCCCTCCAATCGCTTCGCTCCGTCGGGGTGACGACCCTCTGTGTACTTTGCGTTCTTGGCGTATCCTTCGCGGACGCGCCCACCGACCTGTTCAGCCGTGGCAATGCCGCCTACGAAGCGGGCAGCTATTCTCAGGCGGTCATGCTCTACGACCGCGCGGCTGCGGGAATGACCAGCGCCGAGTTGTTGTACAACCGCGGAAACGCATACTTCAAGCTCGGCGAGATTGGACGCGCCATCGCCGACTACAACCGGGCATTCGTGCTCAAACCACACGACAGAGATATCCGCCATAACCTCGCCTTTGCCCGCCAGTACCGGCCCGACAAGTCGCTTACCATCGAGAATCCGCTCCTGCGAATGCTCACCGCCTTCCTGCGACTGCCCGACGCGGCCTCGGCACGCGCTCTTGCCGGTCTCTTCTTCTTTCTGGCGTTGTCCTTTCTTGCCGTGCTCTTGATTCGGGGCCAGCGCCTGTTCGGCTGGATAGCCATTGGGCTCGGCGTCCTGTTTCTTTGCTGCTTCACCTCCGCGGCAAGCTGGGCCGCGGTTGCCAGTCCGGAACGTGCGGTTGTGGTAGACCCCGAACTCACCCTGCGCAGCGGCCCGGGCCCGGAGTACAACGACATAGCGGTGGTCCACGACGGGCTCGAAGTGATGCAGCGCGAGCAGCGTCCCGGCTACGTCCTCATCCAGATTCCCGGCGGCGACGGTGGCTGGGTCGAATCCGCCTCGGTTGAACCCATCTTCCCCCGCTAGCGCGGGCTGTTCCTCAACTCCTGGCGAAAACTGACACCTGACGCGGAGCCGGTCTGCGGCGGAAGCCTAGCCCGAGCTTAGGACAGGGCCGAGTGGACTTGCCTGAGCAGTTCGGGTATGGCCAGCTGCTGCGGGCATTTTGATACACACTTGCCGCATTCCTTGCAGGCAGAAGCGCGGTTCGCCGCAGCCATCCAGGTCTGATACTCCAGCCGAGCCTGGTCCGAGCCCGGGAACATGCACCAGTCGTTGTACAGGGAAAAATTGCGCGGGATGGCGACGCCCGAGGGACAAGGCATGCAGTAACCACAGCTCGTACAAGGGATGCCGCGCAATTCCCGATAGGCGCGTTGCACCCGAGACACGAGCCCAAGTTCATCTTTCGACAGTGCACCGACGCGGCTGCGGTTCGCGTATCGGACGTTGTTCTTCACCTGCTGCATCGTGCTCATCCCGGACAGGACCATCGACACTTCAGGTTGGTGCCAGAGCCAGCGCAACGCCCATTCGGCCGGCGTGCGCCTGACCGGGGACGTATCCCAGAGTGCCTTGATGCGCGGCGCGATACGTCCGGCAAGGTCGCCGCCTCGCAGGGGTTCCATCACGACGACGCCCAGGCCTTTCTTCGCGGCGTAGCGCAGGCCGGTCCGGCCGGCTTGGTGGTGAGTATCCACGACGTTGTACTGTATCTGGCAGGTGGTCCAGTCATAGGCGTCGACTATCGGCCGGAACGCGGCCGGGCCGTCGTGGAACGAGAACCCGGTGTGCCGGATTCGGCCATCGTGCATTGCCGCGTCCAGGAAGTCCAGCACGCCCATCTGCCGCACGCGCTCGAACGACTTCGCGTTGATCGCGTGCAGGAAGTAGAAGTCGAGGTAGTCGGTGCCGAGCCGGCGCAACTGGGTCGAGAGCAACCGCTTGAAGTCCGCGGGCTTCTTTGCCAGCCAGACCGGCATTTTGGTAGTGACCATCACCTTGTCGCGAGGCATACCGGCCAGCACCTTTCTGAGCACCACTTCGCTCCAGCCCATATGGTAGCCCCAGGCGGTGTCGAAGTAGTTCACCCCGCGCTCGAAGGCGTAGTGCATCATCCGCACCGCCTCCGGGACGTCAACTGCGCAGCGGCGCCTTGAGTTCTTGCGGCCGGGAAGCAGCGGCAGCCGCATGCAGCCGAAGCCCAAGGCCGGAACCCTGGTGCCGCTCGCGTCCAGAGTACGGTACTTCATAGCGCACGGATTCTAGCAGCCCGCCCCGACCCGCGCAACTCCCAAACGCGCGCGTCCTAGCGCAGGTTCGTCAGGGCGCGGGCGGCCGATTCGTCCTGGTCGGCCTACTTTTCTCCCGCCGCTGACGCTGTGCAGGCTCAAGCGCAAGCCCAAGCCATCCGGATCCGGCGCGCGTTCAAGGAGCACATGGGAACCTTGGAGATGCTTCTCGTACTTGGCTGGACATCGAGAGGGAGCCGCCATTCTCGGCTCGGGTCTCGTAGACGTAGAAGGCTACAAGCTACCGACGTGACTCCGGAGCCTATCCTTTTCTAGCTCATTAGCTAAGGCGTGAACCCGACAACTCGGACCCCCACCCCAGGGCGGGCGCGAACGGGACATGGGTTACACTTTATTATCAGGACATGGGTTACAGTTCCC